>NZ_JBNAJY010000005.1:0-75930 GCF_052047595.1 Candidatus Pelagibacter sp. HIMB1715
ATTAATCGATAACCAATCAGTATTCCTATAAAAGCAATTGGAAATAAAAATACTGATTGTTTAAAGGTCAGTAAATTTGTCATTGAAAGGTTAATATATAAAGGAAGCTTTATTAGATTAACAAAAGTAAAAAATATAATTCTTGTTCCCACATAAATTTCTTTCTGCATCCTTAAAGGAAGCATATAAACACTTACTGGTGTTCCTCCTGCGTGGACACAAAAACTTGTAAAGCCAGCTATAACCGAACAAATACCTCCTTTGATAGAATTTTTTTGAGACTTTGCCTCCTTATTTTTTTTAAAAAAGAAATAATGACCTGCAAAAATAAATCCCATTAAACCAATCATAAATTTTAATAACTCTTCAGAAAAATATGTGAACGTGAAAGATGCAATTATTATTCCAACAGCAGCAAATGGAACCATTAACTTTAAAGTACCTAAGTCATATTCTTTTCTATATTTATAAACAGCGATAAAATCTGAAAATATTAAAATTGGTAAAATTATTCCTAATGCTTGGTTCAAAGGCATTACAATGGTCATTAATGGAATAGATATTAAAGTCATCGATCCACCCAAACCAGATTTTGCAATACCATACAAAATTATTGCTGGCACAACTGTGAAAAAAAATAATAAGTTTATTTCCATTTGTTTAATGAATTTAATAGTTTTGATCCTAAAGGGCTAATTGGTTCTTGAAGAATTATTTCTTTTCCTGTTTTTTGTTTAACTAACTGTAATAATTTAGTTGCTATTCCCTTTTTTCTAAAAATTGGATTAACGAAAATGTACTCCACTTCTCCCTTTTCATTAAATCTAACAAACCCTAGCGTTGTATTTTCATTTTTATAAGTAAAAACACCATCCGCTTCATCTAATTTATAAGTAGATAAATCAATGCTGTTCATAAATCCTAGTAATTAAGGAGTAAAAGGATAATTGCTATTGCAGCAACTATAGAACTAACAACGATATAATTAAGCTTAATATTGAACTTTTTCTCAACAAAATCAGTTATTTTTTCCCAAAATAATACGATCAGAAAAATTATTATGGCAGGTAAAATATATTTAATCATAGTTTAAGATTTATCGTCACTGACATAAACAGAAACCCCACGACTATTTAAGTCAACGTCGAATTTTTTATGTAGTGGTGGAAATGCTCTTTGTGAACAATCTAATCTGTCACAGGTTCTACAAGAAACACCAATAGGAATTTCAGTAGATTTATCATTAATATTCATATTTTCAGTATAAATAAAATCTTTTGCATATTTTGCTTCACAACCTAACCCAATCGATAATACATTTTTAGATTGTCCAAATCTTCCAATTCCTTTTTCTACAGTTTTTGCAATACAAACATATTTTTCACCATTATTCATTTTACTAACTGCTGTATGTAAAACTCCTGGAGTAGTGAATGCAGTATAAACATTCCATCTTGGACAAGCTCCACCATATCTTGGTATATCAATTCCAGATAAAGAAAATCTTTTTGAGATATTTCCAGCCATATCAACTCTTAAAAAATGAAATGGGATACCTGGTAGTTTTGGATCTTGCAAACATGTAACTCTATGGGCTACTTGTTCAAACGAAGTTGCGAATGTATTTTGCAATAATTCTAAATCATATTTTAATTTTTTACATTCAGAATGAAATAGTTTGTATGGCATCAAAATTGCAGCGCCACAATAATTTAACAAAGCAACTTTAGTAAGTTTTTTTGATTCTTCTGATGGAAAACTAAATTTAGTTAAATAATATTCAACATCTTTAATAGCGCCCATTTGTGCAACTTGAGATGCTGCATGTAATTTTTTGGTTTCTATAGAACTATAATCACTAAGCAATAACTCTTTTTTATTTTTGTTATAAATTTTTGAAAATGGTTTGTTCTCATCAGGAATAACATCTTTAACAGTGATTGAATATTCTGACTGCAAGTAATCGCATAGAGCTATATATCTTGTTCGATTATTTTTTTGAATTTTATTAAAAACTTTATTTGCAAATTCTTCTAACTTTGGAAAATAATTTTTATTCTCTTGAAAAAAATCAACAACAACTTCTCCAGGAAAAGAATTTTTTCTATTATCTACAATTTTACCTGAAATTTTTTCAATCTTACTTATTAATTCATGATCTTTTTTTTTAAGAATATCTCCTAATCTAACGATAGCTTTTCCAATCTTTGGGTTAGTGCTTACTAAATCTTTTACTTCTGGACCTAGAATATCTAAGTCTTCAAACAAACTATCATCTAAAATTTCTGAAATTGTGTTTTGAAGATTAATATCTGTTTTAGATGTAAGATCCGATAATTGGATGTTTAGTTTTTCACAAACATTTAAAAGTAAATCACCATCTATTTTTCTTTTACCGCTTTCAATTAAGTTTAAATAACTAGGAGAAATACTTAAATCTTCAGCTAATTTATTGGCTTGTAACCCAAGTTGTCTTCTAAAAGCTCTTATTTTTGGCCCTATTTTAAGATCTATTTGACTCATTTTACTATTTGTAAATTTTGTAAATTTATTTTTACAATATTTTTTCCCTATTTACAAAGCTTTTTAACGTTTTTTATAGATTTTGTAAATTTTGTAAAATATATGACTCGTATGGATAAAAACTTAAAAAACACAGAAAATGAAGCTCAAATCATCAAAAAAGAGGATTTAGATCACCATCATAATAAAGGAATTTACATGAGGGACGATCATTGTGATTGGGGTTCAAGTGGAATGAGTGAACTAATCGAAGCTTTAAACGATAGTAACTAATTCTACTTTTTCAATTTTCTTCAACAAAGGATTATAAACAATGAGTGCAGAGAAAATCTCTTATGAGTTAAAAAGATATGCTGGTATCAAACGAGACTACACTGATGAAGAAGTGGAGAGATTAAGAGGTTCAATTAAAATTGAGTACTCACTTTGCAAAAATCAATCTGAAAAACTTTGGAAATTATTAAATACTGAAGCTTATGTTAATACACTTGGTTCTTTGTCAGGTAACCAAGCTGTACAGCATGCAAAAGCAGGTCTAAAAGCAATATATCTAAGTGGTTGGCAAGTTGCAGCAGATGCTAATACTGCTGGAGAAATGTATCCAGATCAATCTTTATATCCTTATGATAGTGCTCCTAAGTTAGTTGAATCTATGAACAATTCTTTAATTAGAGCTGATCAAATTCAACATATGGAAATGCAAGATGGTGACATGAAACCTGAAGAAAAAGTTGATTATATGCTTCCAATTATAGCTGATGGTGAAGCAGGTTTTGGTGGACCATTAAATGTATTTGAATTAACTAAAAAATTTATAAGAGCTGGTGCTGCAGGTGTTCACTTTGAAGACCAATTGGCTAGTGAAAAAAAATGTGGTCATATGGGTGGAAAAGTTTTGGTTCCAACTGGTACTATGGTCAAAAATTTAAAAGCTGCAAGATTAGCTGCTGATATTGCAGAAGTTCCTTTAATTATACTAGCAAGAACAGATGCTAATGCTGCAAAACTTATTACAAATGATTTTGATGAAAATGATAAACCATTTTTAACTGGTGAAAGATCTCCTGAAGGTTTTCATTATGTTAAAGATGGAATTGAACAAGCTATCTCTAGAGGTTTAGCGTATGCACCGTATGCTGATTTAATTTGGTGTGAAACAGCTACTCCTAATTTAGCTGAAGCCAAAAGATTTGCAGATGCAATTCATGAAAAGTTTCCTGGAAAACTATTGGCTTACAATTGTTCTCCATCATTCAATTGGAAAAAACATTTAAGTGATGACGAGATTGCTTCATTCCAACAAGTAATTGCTAAAATGGGTTACAAATTCCAGTTCATTACTCTTGCTGGATTTCACACTCAAAACATTGCAATCTTTGAACTTGCTGAGAAATATAGAAAAGAAGGTATGGCTGCATATTCTAGAATTCAACAACAAGAGTTTGCTAGAGAAAAAGATGGCTATACTAGTGTTAAGCACCAAAGAGAAGTTGGCACATCTTATTTTGATGCAGTCTCAAATACTATTAGTAGTGGCCAAAGCTCGACAACAGCAATGGCTGGATCTACTGAATCTGAACAGTTTTAAAAAAAATACTTTCCCTCTCCATTTTTTTTAGTAGCCCTTAATTATTAGGGCTATTTTTTTTATTTGTAATTAATACTCAGACTGTTAAGGCTCTCAAATGTCTAATAAAAACTTTGGTTTTGGAACGCAGATTAGAAAATCTCCTTATTTCGATGCTACTGTAAAATGGGGAGCAACAGGTTTTTCTGTATATAATCACATGTATATTCCAAGGGATTTTGGAAGTCCTGAGCAAAACTTTTGGAACCTAATTGAAAAATCAATTTTATGTGATGTTGCAGTTGAAAGACAGGTCGAGATCACAGGTCCTGATGCATATAAATTTACTCAGCTTTTAACTCCGAGAGATCTTTCAAAGTTATCAGTTGGACAATGTAAATATGTTTTAATTGTAAATAATGATGGTGGAATTTTAAATGATCCAGTTTTATTAAGACTAGCTGAAAACCATTTTTGGCTATCTTTAGCAGATAGTGATATTTTGTTATGGGCGCAAGGTGTTGCGGTTAATTCAGGTTTGGATGTTAAAATATCTGAACCAGATGTATCTCCTCTTCAGTTACAAGGCCCTACTTCACAAGAAATAATGGTCAAACTATTTGGTGAAGATATCAGAGATCTTAAATATTATTGGCTTAGAGAATATGAACTTGATGGAATTCCATTAATTGTATCAAGAACTGGTTGGTCAAGTGAACTTGGTTATGAAATTTATTTAAGAGATGGCTCTAAAGGTAATGAACTTTATGAAAAAATAATGGAAGCTGGTAAAGAACATGGTCTTCAACCTGGTCATACATCCTCTATTAGAAGAATTGAAGGTGGAATGCTTTCTTATCACGCAGATGCAGATATCCATACAAATCCATTTGAGCTAGGATTTGATCGATTAGTTAATTTAGATACTGATATAAATTTTATAGGTAAAGAAGCGCTAAAAAAAATAAAGCAAGAAGGAATTAAAAGAAAACAAGTTGGTCTTATAATAGATTGTGATCCTCTATCAGGACCAAATACAACTTTTTGGCCAATTGAAAAAGATGGCAAGAAAATTGGTAAGGTAACTTCAGCTGTATATTCGCCTAGATTAAAAAAGAATATTGCACTTGCAATGATTGAAATCAGCCATTCAGAATTAGGTAATAAATTAGATATAGAAACTCACGAAGGAAAATATTCAGCTACAATAGTAGAAAAACCTTTTTACGATCCAAAAAAGAAAATAGCTAGTAGCTAAGATTTAATATTGTATCCTTTTTTCAATAGAACTGTAACCACAGTTACACATGACATCAAAAATACTACCATTGAAATAACACTCACCCAAATATTGAAATCTGAAACACCATAAAAGGCAAATCTTAAACCATTAATTAAATAAACAACTGGGTTAAAATAAGTAACTGTTTGCCAGAACTCAGGTAACATATCTAAAGAATATAAACTACCACCTAAAAATACCATTGGCGTAATAACTAATGTGGGAATGATAGACATTTGCTCAAAATTAGAGCTCATTAAACCAATTAAAAAACCAAACAAAGCAAATGTAAATGCTACTAATACTAATAAAAATATCATTAACAATGGATACATCACTTGGACCTCAACAAAAAACGTTGATGTTAAAAATATAACCAATCCAACAATAAGAGTTTTAGTAGCACCAGCACCCACAAAAGCTAAAACAATTTCAAAAGTTGAAATTGGTGCAGCTAAAATTTCATAAATAGTTCCATTAAATTTTGGAAAAAATATCCCAAATGAAGTGTTACTGATTGATTGAGTTAACAACGTTAACATTAAAAGACCAGGAACAATAAAAGACCCATAACTAATTCCATCAATTTTTTCTACATAACCACCAATTACAGACCCAAAAACAATAAAATAAAGAGAGGTTGATAGAACTGGTGAAAATAATGATTGCATCAATGTTCTCTTAAATCGATCCATTTCATGTAAGTACATTGCTCTAAATGCGTAATAATTAAACTTCATTGTTCTCCTTTACTAATGTCACAAATATTTTCTCTAAAGTAGTTTGCTCAGTTTTTAAATCTTGTAATTTTAAATTTGCATCTTTTAAATCTTGTAACAAGTTAGTTATTCCAGTGCTTTTAGCTCTAACATTATATGTGTAATTGATTGATTTTTTATCTTCTCCAATTTCTAAATTATACTTATCTAAACTGCTTGGGATTTCAGTGATTTCTTCTTGAAGATCTACTGTAAGTTTTTTATGTCCCATTTTTTTCAATAGTTCTTTTGTTTCATCAACAACAATGATTTCTCCTTGATTGATTACTCCTACTCTATCTGCGATTGCTTCTGCTTCTTCAATATAATGAGTAGTAAGAATAATAGTAACACCAGTTTTTCTTAGAGTTTCAACTACCTTCCACATGTCTTGACGTAATTCAACATCAACACCAGCTGTTGGCTCATCTAAAAATAATATAGTTGGTTCGTGAGACAATGCTTTTGCAATTAATACCCGCCTCTTCATTCCTCCAGATAACTGTCTTAATCTTAAATCTTTTTTGTCCCATAAACTTAAATCTTTTAAAATTTTTTCAATATGTTTTGGATCTGGTTTTTTTCCATACAAACCTCTTGAGTATGAAACATTGTTAAAAACTGTTTCAAATTGTTCTAAGGTTAACTCTTGTGGAACTAATCCAATTCTAGATCTTGTTTCTCTGTAATCATCAATGATATCAAAGTCATCTACTGTAACTTTTCCTGAGGATGGCCTAACGATTCCACAAATAATACTTATAAGAGTAGTTTTGCCTGCACCATTCGGTCCAAGCATTGCAAAAATTTCACCTTTTTTGATGTTTAGGTTTATTTTCTTTAGTGCTTCAAAGCCATTATCGTAGACTTTTGATAGATTATTTATGCTTATTTGATCTGACATGGACTAGGCATATATAGAGACAATTTATTGTATTACAATATTTTAAAATTTGTTTACAACCTACGATTAATGAGAAAAATTTTTGTATTTATTTGTTTTATCTTTGCATTCACTACTAATGTGATGGCTAAAGAAACAACTTACACTAAAGAGTTGTTTGATAAGGCTTTAGCGGATGGAAAAGTTGTAGTGGTTAGTTCTTGGGTTAAATATTGTACATCTTGTGCCAGCCAAATGAAAGTTCTTGATAAAGCAAAAAATGATTTTGATAATATTGAATACTTTAAATTTGATGTAACAAATAAAGAAATAGCTAAATTTTTTAATGTTCAATATCAAACGACACTTTTAATTTTTAAAGATAATAAAGAAGTTTACAGAAGCATTGGTGAGACAACCAAAGAACTTATTTATGATGCTTTAAAATCAGTGATCTAAATTAATTACTTTTCAATTTCAAAATTACTGCTGGTAAAAAAGTTGCAACAACAAATGATAAAAATAATAAAGATTGTACAACAAAAGGTGAAAATAGATCTTTAGACATCAATCCCCCGACCAATAAACTTTTAGAAAAATCTGGATAAGGAAACATTAAAAACCCACCAATTAAACCAATTATAATTGAAACATAAGCAGTTTTTTCATTTAGCTTGTTGTAAAAACTGTAAAAGACTGTGAACACAAACGCACAACAAAATAAATCTGCAAGTAAAAATAAATACAAAATATCAAATCCTTTTGATGCAACACCAAATGCAATCAATGACAAAAATACAATAAAGTATTTAGAAACTTTTAAATAATCTGTTTTTTTATCTAAATTAAAAGTTGCTTTACCATCAACAACAAACAAACTTGATATCGCATTAACCAATGTATCAACTGTTGAAATTGTTAAAGCTAATCCAAGAATAATGATAATCAAGGATAGCATTTCGGTCTGTTCTTTTAACAATAAAGTGAAAAATCCTAAATCAGCTCTTGCTGAAGGATCAATAGAAAATGACACCATTCCAATAAAACCCATTAAAAAAACTATTGGCACTATTACAAAAAAAGAAATTACCAATGCTGATTTTAAAGTGTTGTAATCTTTAGCAGCATAAACTCGTTGCCAATTTCCTTGGTGAAATAGATTGGTAGCTGCAACTGCAATAAAAAAAGTTAATCCAGCTGTATAACTTGGAATATAAGATGAGCTTAATAGTTGCGGATTTTTTTCTTTAATCAATGCAAATGAAAAATTATCTCCTGTTGATGAACTGATAATTAAAATTAGAATTAATAAAAGAAAGCCAATTACTATCATTTGAATATTATCAGTAAAAATAGAAGCTCTTAATCCGCCATAAAGCGTGTACGTTAAAGTTGCTAAAAGCACAATTAATGCAGTGATCCAAAGATCTGTACCTGATAAATAATTTATCAAAACTGCAACAGCTGTCACCTCTGCACAAAGAAAGATAAACATATAAAAAATTGTCATTAACAGAATCAGTTTAAATAAACTTTTTCCAAATTTTTTTCTCATAAACTCAATTAGAGATGAGCCTTTTGGAAACTCTGATCTAATTTTTCTTCCAAAATAAATTAAGAAAATCATTGGAAAAGCTGTACCAAGTGCATAACCAATAACAGCCCCTATTCCTCCCCATGTAGCAGCAGCAACAGGGCCAAATAAAATCCATGCTCCTAAAGCAGATGCAACAAGACTTGTTGTTAATGAAAATAATTCTATATTTCTATTTGCTGTTAAATAGTTACTTATTCCTTGGAATTTTTTAGAATGATAAATTCCTAATGCAGCAAATACCAAACTAATAATAATTACTAATGTTAATGATGATGATTGACTTAAAAAGTATGTGTTATCCATTTTATCCCTTTCTGAATTACCGGACAGGTTCGTAGGGTTTAATCTCAGTCTGTTAAGACACCCCTTTGTTTTAAATATATATTTAATTTTATGTTTTTAAACTAAAATATTAAGTTATATTAAGAGTTATGAACTACAAGGCATCACCAAAAAGATATTCCAACATGAAATATAGAAGATGTGGAAAGAGTGGTGTTGATCTACCTTTGATTAGCCTTGGTCTTTGGCATAATTTTGGTGGTAAACAACTTACATCTGAAGCAAAGAAAATGTTGTTTTATTCTTTTGATTCAGGGATTACCCATTTTGATTTAGCAAATAATTATGGTCCCCCAGCAGGAAGTGCTGAGGCTAATTTTGGAAAAATTTTAAGTAAAGAATTTAAAAGATATAGAGATGAATTAATTATCTCATCTAAAGCAGGTTATGATATGTGGGAAGGACCTTACGGTGAATGGGGTTCAAAAAAATATATCATTGCAAGCTGTGATCAAAGTTTAAAGAGAATGGGATTAGATTATGTGGATATATTTTATTCTCATAGATTTGATCCAAATACACCATTAGAAGAAACAGCAGATGCTTTAGAACTTATTTATAGATCTGGTAAAGCACTTTATATTGGGATCTCTTCCTATTCTTCAAAGAAAACAATTGAGATGTTCAATATTTTAAAGAAAAGAAATATTAAAATATTTATCCATCAACCTTCTTACTCTTTAATAAATAGATGGTTTGAAAAAGACTTGGATAAAAATTTAATTAAATTAGGAATTGGAACTATTGCTTTTTCTCCATTAGCACAAGGAATGCTGTCAGATAAATATTTAAAAGGGATACCAAAAACATCAAGAGCAAGTGATCCAAAATCTGCCTTAGACAAAAGTTTTATAACTAAAAGAAATATAAAGATAATCTCAGATTTAAATCAAATTGCTAAAAAAAGAGGTCAAACATTATCGCAAATGGCTTTGGCTTGGGTGTTAAATAATAAAGCAGTCACAACAGCTTTAATTGGTGCAAGTAGCGTAAAACAAATAAAAGAAAATATTGAAAGCTTAAATAATTTAAATTTTTCTAAATCTGAACTTAAAGAGATAAATAAAAAAGCTAAAGATGGAAATATTAATAAGTGGGCAAGATCTAGTTCTTATTAAAAGAAGTGTTTTTCAATTAAATAATGAAGAGTAAAAATAATTAAAGAAGCACAAATAATTAGAAACACTCTTTCTTGATTACTCATTATTGTTGACCTTTGTGATTCATTATTTCGATCATACACTGAGTGGCGTACTCTCTCCACTCTGTAGAATTCTTATTTTTTAGGCTATTTAAATGATCGCGGTTACTTTGAATATCATCTTTATGTTTAAGATAATCAGCACCATTTAGATTTGCTTCCATAGAAGAAAGGTTGGTTTCCATTGCTTTTATCCATTCTTTTCCAAGCTCAACACATTTTTGATCATCTTTTTCATCACAGATTTGTTTGAAAAAATTAAAAATAACATCATCAGTATTAACTGAAGTGTTCATATCTTATTGCTCAATACAGGTTCCGATTGAGTCTGGACCACATGTCTTACCATTAGTCCAAGTAGCACCAATCAGATTTGCATTTTCAAAATTTGCATTAGTAATGTTTGCAGATGTAAAATTTGCTTCCATCAAATTTGCATTTTGAAAATTAGCTTCTATTAAAGTTGCTCCCATAAAATCAACTCTAGTTAAGTTTGCATTAGTAAAATTTGTTTTTTCAAAATTTCCACCAATACTAATTGTTTCATAAAGATTAGCTCTAACAAATGTAGACTCTGGAAAAGTTCCAAAAGATAAATTTGAATTCATCATAATGCTTTTATCTAAATTTACTTGTACAAAACTTGCAAAAGATAAATTTGAGTTTGGTAGATAACTACCTTGTAGATCCTGTGCATCTGAAAATCTGCATTTAGAATAATCTACACCATCTGTTAATGGATCATCGCATGCAGCATTTGAATTTGAAACAAAAAAGAAACTAAAGAAGATTAAAAGAAGTATTTTTTTCATAATCAAAACTAACAAATAAAATATGTCAAAACAATGAAGGTTTATGCCTTTAAAAATAATTTAACATTACAAATTATTGTATTTTTGAAGTATAAAAATCAACCTATGAAAGAATATAACATTGCATCAATAGCAGGAGATGGAATAGGAAAAGAAGTGGTTCCTGAAGGCTTAAAAGTATTAAAAGACGCTGCTGAAAAACATCAATTTAAAATAAATTTTACAGAATATGATTTTGCTTCATGTGATTATTATGAAAAACATGGAAAAATGCTTCCAGATGATTGGAAGGAAAAATTAGGAAAACATGATGCAATATTCTTTGGTGCAGTTGGAATGCCAGATCAAGTTCCAGATCATATATCTTTATGGGGATCCTTACTTCAGTTTAGAAGAGAATTTGATCAATATATCAATCTTAGACCAGTAAAATTATTTCCTGGTATTAATCCTCCTTTAGCAAATAAAAAACCAGGTGATATTGATATGCTAATTGTTAGAGAAAATACTGAAGGTGAATACTCTTCTGTTGGTGGAAGAATGTTTAAAAATACTGATAGAGAAATAGCTATTCAGGAAACTATCATGTCTGCACATGGAATAGATAGAGTTCAAAAATTTGCTTTTGAATTAGCAAAACAAAGAAAAAGAAAAAAATTAACGAATGCAACAAAATCAAATGGTATTTCAATTACAATGCCTTTTTGGGATGAACGTTTTAATGCAATGAAAAAAAATTATCCTGATATTGAAACAGATCAATATCATATTGATATTTTGGTTGCTAGATTTGTACTAAATCCAGAATGGTTTGATGTTGTTGTTGCTTCCAATTTATTTGGAGACATTCTTTCAGACTTAGGACCTGCTTGCACTGGAACTATTGGAATTGCTCCATCTGGAAACATTAATCCTGAAAATAAATTTCCATCTTTATTTGAACCAGTTCATGGTTCAGCACCTGATATTGCAGGAAAAGGTATTGCTAATCCTGTGGGACAAATTTGGTCTGGGGCAATGATGTTGGATTATTTGGGCGAAAAAGAAGCTTCTAATTCAATTGTTGAAGCTATTGAAAAATCTTTAAGTGAAAAAGAAAATAGAACTAAGGACTTAGGTGGAGATGCTGATACCTTAAAATGTTCTAATTCAATATTGGCTAATCTTTAAATCTTAACCTTCTTACCAGTTTTTGCACTTTTGGTTATTGCTGCAAAAATTTTTAAAGAAATTAAACCGTCATTGCCATTTACTTTTGGCTTAACTTTTTTAGATACCACATCTGCAAAATGATCAATTTGGTTTACTAAAGTACTGTCATCTTTTTTGTTTTTATCTTCATTAACAAATATCTTATTCCACCAACTTCGCTCATTTTTATAGAACCAATATTTTAAATTAGGAAATTGCAATGATCCCTTAGTTCCACCGATCATGTATGCAGATTGATTAGTTATAGGATAGGCTGGATTTTCTCCTGCAGTTAACTCATAACTCCATGGAGCAACAATAGTATCTGACAAATTTAATGTACATAGCGCACCTGAATTAAAAATTAAGCTAATAGTTGCTGTATCTTCGACTGCAAATTTTCTAGTTTTGTTGGTTGTAAATGCTTGAACGTATTTAATAGATCCAAGTAAGTAGCAAATCATATCGATATCATGTACTAAATTAATTCCTAAAGGCCCTCCACCTTTACTAATTCTCCATTTTTCTTTGTAATAAGCTTTGTGCTTATAAAGCCAACACAAGACATTTGCTGAAACGATGTTTCCTAATTTACCTTTATCGATTAACTCTTTTACTTTTGATACAATAGAGTTATGTCTTCTATGATACCCAATTAATAACGGTGTTTTATTTTTATTAGCACTACTAATAATTTTTTTAGCTGAATTAATGTTATCTGAAATAGGTTTTTCTAA
This sequence comes from Candidatus Pelagibacter sp. HIMB1715, assembly GCF_052047595.1. Classification (NCBI taxonomy): domain Bacteria; kingdom Pseudomonadati; phylum Pseudomonadota; class Alphaproteobacteria; order Candidatus Pelagibacterales; family Candidatus Pelagibacteraceae; genus Candidatus Pelagibacter; species Candidatus Pelagibacter sp. HIMB1715. The sequence continues at coordinate 12,894 of NZ_JBNAJY010000005.1, forward strand.
TAATACTGGAATTTTTTTCTTTAAAAAACTGACTGTATGCTTTTCATGAAGTTGATTTGGAGTAGCTACAATTACTGCATCTAAATTCTTTGAATTTAAAAGTTCGTCTACATTTGAAAATAATGGGATTTTATATTTTTTTGATAAATTTTTAGCATTGTTGCTAATATCTACTATTGAATGAAGGTTTGCTTTTTTAGATTTTGAAATTGCCTTTATATGTTGCAATCCCATTAAACCAGTCCCAACAATGGATATGTTAATTTTTTTATTCATTTTACAAAATATTTATTTTTGTAAAGTACTTATAAAGTTTTTTAGGTTTAATTAAAGAACTTGGAAAATTTTTATTGTTTGGTGCATCTGGGTAGTGTTGTGTTTCTAAACAAACCCCCTGGTAAGGAGCAAGTTTATTTTTATATCTCAAACCTTGACTGGTATAGAGCTGTACTCCAGGAAGATTTGAATAAAAGTCTAATTGAATATTAGTTTTTTTATTTTTTAGAGAGGCTAAATAATTTTTAGAATTTTTTTTAATACAATATGTTAAATCAAATCCCAATTGATTGATTGTATTAGATACTCTCTTTATTTTTTTGTTTTTAATAATGTCTATTTTTTTTCCAATATTTTGAAACTTATTAAAATCATTAATAGTATTTTTAACTTTTTTAATTTTACCAGTTGGGATTAATTTATTAGTTACTTCAAGATATTTTTCAGAGTTAATTTTTAAATCATGATTGAAAATTGTCTCTTTTTTACTCTTATTCAAGTTCCAATAACTATGATTGGTTAAACTCACGTGAGTTAATTCGCTTGATTTATATTGATATTTTATAAATAAGCTTTTGTTTTTGATTTCAAAAATACACTCTGAATTTAAGTCCCCTGGGAAACCTTGGTCTAAATTTTTAGATAACAATTGATAGATAATTTTATTTTTTGAATGATGTTTTATTTTCCATTCTAATCTATCAAATCCTATTTTTCCTCCATGGAGTGTATTTCTTCCTTCGTTGCCATTAAGTTTATAAATCTTATTTTTAATCTTAAATCTTGAATTTGAAATTCTGCCCGCGTACCTGCCGCAAGTAGCGCCCACATAAAAATTCTTACTGCCATAATTTTTTGTAGGACCTAGGTTTAAGATTAAGTTAATTTTCCTTTGCTTGTCATAAACCTCATACAAACAAGCGCCAATATTAATTGACTTAACTCTTAAATATTTATTTTCTATCGTTGAACTTTGTACTTTCACAAAGTCTCTTATAGCCAACCTTTATCAACGATGTAAGATTGATTTGTGCAACCAGAAGACTGTTCTGATGAAAAAAACAAAACAGTTTGCGCAAGCTCATGAGGCATTAGTTTCTCTTTTAAACATTGGTTTTTCATCAAATCTTTTTCGGATTCTTCGTTTAACCACATATCAATTTGTCTTTGTGTTAAGACCCACCCTGGGACTACTGAGTTAACTCTAATATTAAATTCTCCTAAATCTCTAGCGAATGACCTTGTTAAGCCAACTACTCCAGATTTCGCAGCTGTATAAGCTGCCATACCACCTTGTCCAACCATCCAAGATGCTGAACCCATATTAACAATTACACCACCTTTATTTTCAATCATTGATTTTTTTACTGATTGAACTGTGAAAAAATAATGTCTTAAGTTTACATTTATTCTCTCATTCCAGTATTCTTCTGTAACATCATCAATTTTATGTCTTGTGTCATTAGCAGCGTTGTTGATTAAAATATCAATTGGACCTTTTTGATCTATGATGTCTGCAATTGTCTTTTGAAGTTGTTTTATGTTTAATAAATCACATTCAATAAAAGTTGGTATTGAATATTTTTTATTTTTTATACTTTCAATTAACTTTTCAGATTCTGATACATTAATATCTATAAAGTAAACTTCTGAACCTTGTTCACAAAAATGTTCAACAATTGAAGCACCAATTCCAGATCCTCCACCTGTTATAAATACTCTTTTATTTTCTAAATCATAATATTTTACTTTCATTTTCTTAATCCTCCACCAGTTATAAATGCTCTTAAATTTTCTAAATAGTGATATTTAAAAATTTTATTAATTAAATAATTTAAATTCTGTTTATTTTAGTACTTATAAAGAATTTAAATTAAAAATATAGAATTTATTTTGCCTTATAACCCAAACCAATATTATTTATTTTTTTACTTGCATCCATTATTTTTGGATATTCATAATTTAATCCTAAAAGCTGTCGCACTTTTGGATTTGAATTATTTTTGAAGTCTTCAGATAAATAAGTAACTAAATCTTCAACTGGTTTTATATACTTTGGAAGAAACTCTATCAGTAATGCTGCTCTTTGGTGATCTGATTTATTTGGTGATGCTCCATGCCAGCAGTTACCATTGAAAAAAACCAAATCACCAGGATTAGCAATCATTTGTTGTTTGTTTGAAAAGTCATCATTTTCATTTGGATAGTGTAGTTTCTTTTGTGATCCTGGTATGAAAGCCGTTGCTCCTGATTGTTCTGAACAGATATCTAAAGGTATGGTAGCCTGACAGTTTTGTGCAAATGAACTATTAAGACCCATGGGAAAAGTCTCACTATTATAAAAATCCCAATATGGATAATCAATATGTAGTTCTTGACCTATGGATCCTGGTAACAATCTACTTGCGCAGTATGATCCACAAAAAAACTCTGAACCTAAAAGTTTAGACATTAAGCTAAAAATAATGTCGTTTGTTATTAATTTACTAAAAACCTCTCCTTTACCAAACAAATTCCATATCCTTTGCTGTAGTTTAATTTTATCAGACGCCTCAGCCTCAGCGTTAAAGTGGGTTTCTTTTTGCTCTTGTGTATCTGCAAAATGATTAACAATCTCTCTTGCTTCTTTGATTTCGTTTAAATTATATACGTTTTCAACAACAATAACTCCAGATTCATGCATTAATTCATTTATTGCTTCGGTAATATTAAAATTATCTCTTGAGAATTTCCGCATAGATAAATTTTAAGTGAAAAAAAATTAAAAAAAAATAAAAAATTATAACTCTAATTCTTTAGCTAGATCACCAATTTTAGCACCACCTGCCATCAATCTTTTCACATCTTCGTTACCTAGTTCTGAAGACAATCCTGAACCAATTACTTCTCCTAAACTTAAAAATGTAAATCGATCAGCTATAAGACGAGCATGAATTTCATTGTGTGTGATAAGTATAATTGCAATGTTTCCTAAATTTTGAACTTTTTTAATTGTCTTTAAAACTTCCATTTGCTGCTTTTGACCTAATGCTGATGTAGGTTCATCTAATATCAATATCTTTGCACCAAAATAAATTGCTCTTGCAATCGCCAATGTTTGTCTTTGTCCACCTGACATTGTTCCAACTGGCTGATTAGGGTTTGCAATGTTAATTCCAATTTTGGACATTTCCTCTATTGTTATTCTATCCATCTCATCCATTTGCATTAAACCAAATCCACTAGGTCCTTTTATTAATTCTCGTCCAAGAAAAAAATTTCTTGTTACTGATGTTAGAGCGTTAAGTGCTAAATCTTGATAAACAGTTCCAATTCCTGCATCAGATGCTTGACGTGGTGATGTAAAGTTAACATTTTCTCCATCTACTTTTATTTCTCCACTTGTCATAGGATGAACACCAGATAACACTTTAATCAAAGTTGATTTTCCAGCACCATTATCACCTAACAATGCATGAACTTCCCCTGGATAAACATCTAATGAAACACCATTTAAAGCAGTAAATGATCCAAATTTTTTTACTAAATTTTTTATTTCAATTAATGGTTTTTTATCCATTAGATATTTCCCATAATTCGTTTTCGTATATTCTCATTGGTAAAGGCAGCAGTAACAAGCACTGCTCCAAGGAACACTCTATAGAACGATCCATCAATTCCTGGAATATAAAAGAAAGCTTCTTTTGCAATACCAAAGATAATTGTACCTAAGATTATTCCACCTATAGTTCCAAAACCACCAGTTAATACAACACCACCAATAACAGCTGCAGCAATTGCTTCTAACTCTTTTAAATTACCTTTAGCTGTATCTGCTGTGTTAACTTCAAATACCTGACAAGCCGCAAACATAGTTGCGCAAAAAGCAGTGAACATAAATAATGAAATCTTAACTTTATTCGTTGGTACACCATTAGCTTTTGCAGCATTAAGATTTCCACCTGTTGAATAAATCCAGTTACCTGCTTGAGTTTTACTTAAAATTAAATAACAAATAAATGCAATTAGTCCCCAAATCATCAAACAAGAATACATCCCTTTAGCAAAAATGTTTCCAAAGTTATTTACGTTCCAATCTACTGTGTAATAAAGCCAGTTAAATACTGGTTCCATAATATCGCCACCAAAGAAATTAGCGACTGGTCTTGCAGTAACAATGGTGTCGATATAAGCTTTTGCTATATCGATATCAGTAACAGCTTTTGCTGCAACTTCAGGAACATTAACACCAGCTTCAATTTTCTTTGTCAAAATTTCAACCATTGAGTCATTGCCAGATTTTTTTGCCCCAGCTAATGATTTTTCTAAAGTTGCAATCATCTTTTCAGCATTCATAGCAGTTTTGTAAGCTGCAACTTTTTCGTTAATATATGTTAATCGTTCAGTTAATTTTGCAACCGTGCTAGCTGGCACAGTGTTAAGAATTTCTAATAATTGATCATTTGGTAAAGATTTAGCAGCATCTCTTTCCATTTCTCCATGACCTGGTACATTTATGATGTTTTTGATATCTGGTAAATCTGTAACAGTTGTTGATCCAGCAGTTTGATCAGGAGCTTTGTTAAATGCTCTGTATGATACCTCAGTTAAACCTCTTAAAAAGAAAAGTCCACCCAGTGTAACGATGAAAGAAGATATTCCACTCTTAACAATTATCCATCCTTGTATCCATCCAAAAGATAATGTCATACATAATGTAATTAATATTGCTAATAACGGAGATACATCTTGAATTTTAAATAATGTAAATCCTTCAAAATGAAAACCACCTTCAAAAGATATGTAAGGAATAACAACAGCAAAACCCCATTTTAGTATCATTGCCATACAACCACCAGCAAAGCCGATCATTGAACCAACAGAAAGATCAAATTCACCTGCAATGATTAACATTCCAGCAGCAAGTGCAACGATCCCTAATTGTGCAATTACCCTAAAATTATTTCTAATTCCTAAAGCGTTAAATCCTTCACCAGAGAAAGGGTTAAGAGAAAATTGTCCTTCTGGAATAGAAAAGTATCCCAACATACAAAAAAGTAAAACCATAACTCCAAAAGGTCCAACTTCTGGTCGAGACATAAATGCAGAGTACCATTTTTTTTCACCTTGTCGGTCTGACTCTTGTCTTGGCTTTTTTGTTGTTGATGTATTCATTTATAAAAGACTTATTAATTTTGTTAAAAAAAAAGGGCCGATTGAATAATCGACCCTTTAAATTATTACAGACTATCTATCAATACCTGCTAAAGCAGCAACTGAAGAAGCGTTAGACTTGTCAACGAAGCCAGGTCCTGATGGGATGTTAGCTCCTGGTAAAAGTCCAGCACTGTTGTTGTACAAGTGTAATACGATAATTGGCATATAACCTTGTAATCTTTGTTGTTGGTCGATAGTGAAAGCAACTCTTCCAGATCCGATTAAATCCATAACTGCAGGACTTAAGTCAAAGCAAGAGTGGTGTACTGTCATACCTAGATCAGCTAAAGCTTTATCAACAGCTTCACACACGTGTGGTCCTACTGAAAGGATCGCATCGATATCGCTGTTAGCTTGTAAAGCAGCAGTTGCTCTAGTTTGAATAGTTGCAGGGTCAGATGTAGTATCAGTCATTTGCATAGGAACAGCTGAACCGTAACCTTCACATCTGTCTACAAGAGCTGTGTTGTATGCTTCTTGAATCATACAAAGTGCTTTAGAAGCACCTTCAGCTTTTGCTCTTTCACCAGCTTTTTGACCAGCAAGTAATTCAGGCTGACCAACGTGCATTAAAGCACCTAGGCTAGCAGAAGACTCTAAACCAGAGTTCATTGTAATTACTGGAACACCAGCAGCAACAGCAGCTTTAATAGCTGGGCCTAATGCATCTGGATCTGGTAAAGAAATTACCATACCATCTGGTTGAGTAGCTGCAGCAGCTTGAATTGAGCTTGCCATATCAGCCATATCAGCAGAAGGGTTATAGATATATTCGAAGTCAGCACCGATTGCTCTAGCTGCATCTTCACCACCTTTTTGAACTACAGGCCAAAAAGGATCTTTTCCTTCACCATGAGTAATCATGACATATCTTTCAGCGAACGCAGAAGTTGCAAATAATGCAAGAGCTGCAATCGAAAGTATAAGTTTTTTCATTATTTCTCCCTTTTTTATTGTTTTTAAATTAATTTAAAAAACGAAATATACCTAGTTTGAGCAAAGTTCATAACAAAAAATATAAATACAACTTTTAATTGATTTTTTTTTTTTAAATTTTTTTCGCTTTTTTGCTTATCTTTAAAATTTAGAATTTCTCTAATTTAAATTTAAAACTAGTATGTCGCACTTCTTCCTAATCTTGCAGCACCTCTAACGCCACTAGCATCACCATATCTTGGTTTTAAAAAAACACCTTCGTATTCTCTCCCAATTACAAATTTTCGTACAAGTGAATCTATTTCATGCAAGAAATCAATTTCGTTTGAAACTCCTCCTCCAAATATAAAAGCATCAGGATCTAAAATATTTATTATGCTTGAAAGTGACATTGCTAAATTGACTTTAAAATCGTCTATAAATTTTTCAGCATCTAAATCATGTTGTCTATTTAATTCAAAAATTTCATTTGTTTTCAAATTTTTTCCATAAAGTTTTTTAAATCTTTTAGCTAGCCCTAAGCCAGATAAAAAACTCTCAATCTCTGCTTCTCTAGGGTTACTCGAGTCGAAATTTTCCTTCTTTGCTGCGAAATAAGGAATTTGATTATGACCCCACTCTCCAGCAACACCATTAGGACCACTAACTATTTTTTTATCAATTACCAAACCACCTCCAACTCCAGATCCTAAAATAATTCCATAAACAATTTTATAATGCTTCCCTGCTCCATCTATGGCTTCTGACAAGGCAAAACAATTTGCATCATTTTCACAAAATACTTCTTTACCAAGTGCCTTACGTAAATCATTTTGAAACGGCTTCTTTTCTAACCAACTGATGTTAGGAACGTTTTTAACCAACCCTGTTTGAGGGGAATGAACTCCTGGATGACAAACGCCAATTGGAAGCTCTTGCTTAAACTCTTCTTCTAATTTTTTATGAATATCTCTTATTGCAGTAATAATTTGAGTATAGTTTTTTGGACATGCTATTCTAGATCTGTGTTTTTCTTGTCCATCTTCTTCAAGTACAACACTCTCGATCTTTGTTGCACCAACGTCTATACCTACTTGCATAATTATTAGTAAGTTGCTCTACCACCACTTAGATCGAACACTGCAGCTGTTGAAAATGAATTTTCTTCACTAGATAGCCAAGCAACTAAGGAAGCCAATTCCTCTACTTTAGCAAATTTATTTCTTGGTATTTTTGAAAGCATATAATTTATATGCTCCTCAGTCATTTGATCAAAAATTCTAGTTTTTGCGGCAGCTGGAGTAACACAATTTACTGCAATATTTTTTTGTGCAAGTTCTTTACCTAAAGATTTAGTCAAACCTATAACTCCTGCTTTTGAAGTACTGTAAGCGCTTGCATTTGGATTTCCTTCTTTACCTGCAATAGAGGCAATATTAACAATTCTTCCATAATCATTCTTTGCCATAAATGGAACAACTGCTTTACAACAATAAAATACTGCATTTAAGTTAAGATTAATAACTTTGTTCCACTCTTCTATTGGATATTCTGCAACAGTAGTATTCATACCTGCTACACCTGCATTGTTTATAAAGATATCAATTTTACCATGTGATTTTTCAACTTCAGATAATTTTGAATTAATTGTTTCATAGTTGCTCACATCAACTATTTGATAAGTTAAATTTTCAGAATTTACTTTTTCTAATGCTTTTTTAGCTTCTCCCTCGTCGATATCCCAAATTACTACTTTGGCACCAGACTCGATAAATCTTTCAGTGATAGCTAATCCAAATCCTTGAGCTCCACCTGTTACAATTGCTACTCTGTTGTTTAAATCAAATTTAATCATTTTTATTTTTTAATTTTTTTGCTCTTATTAAAGGAAAAGCTAAAGCAATTAAAGATAAAATAAAGAATGTTAAAGCTATTGGTCTTGTCAAAAACATTAACCAATTTCCATCAAATATAACCAGAGATTGTCTTAAGGTTCCTTCAACCAACTCACCTAAAATCAATCCAATGATAACAGGGACAACAGAGAAACCATATCTTCTCATAAAAAAACCAAGCACACCAAAAAATAACATTATCCAAACATCAATTATAGATTGATTTAATGAATAAGTTCCACAAACTGAAACTGCAAAGATCATTGGCCATAATATTTTATTAGGTACCAACGTTATTCTTGCAAAAATTTTTGCACCAAAAAAACCAAATATAAAGAACAAAACATTAGCAATTAACATTGCGCCAAAAATTCCATATAAAAAATCAGGTTGTTCTCTAAACAAATCAGGTCCTGGTCTAACCCCATGTATAATTAATCCTGTTAAGATAACAGCTGTTGTTGCACTACCTGGAATTCCAAGTGCAAGTGTTGGAACCATTGCTCCACCTGTTGCTGCATTATTTGCAGCTTCTGCACCAGCTATACCTTCTATGGATCCTTTTCCAAATTCCTCTGGTTTTTTTGAAAATCTTTTTGCTTCTGAATATCCAATTAAAGAGGCAACTGTTCCACCTTCTGCAGGCAACACTCCAATAAATGAACCAATACCACTAGATCTTAAAATTGTTTTCCAAGTTTTTTTGTAATCATCTTTACTTGGAAGTTTGATTGCTTTTAAAGCTATTCTGTTAAATACCTGATTAATTAAAGTTGATTGTGTTAACATCTCACTCATTGCAAACAAACCAACCACCACCGGTATAAAACCAATTCCTTCTGTTAATTCATTAATTCCAAAAGTAAAACGATCAATTGATGTCATAAAATCTTTACCAACCGTTGAAATTAAAATTCCAAATGCGCCTGCAATCAAATTTTTAATAGGACTACCCTCTCCAATTGATGCAAGCATCGTTAAACCAAAGATCGCTAATGCAAAATATTCTGGCTGACCAAATTCATATGCAAGCTGAGCTAATATAGGTGCAAAAAAGACAAGTATTACAACACTAAAAATACCACCAACTGTACTTGAAACAGTAGCCATTCCTAGAGCTCTTCCAGCCTCTCCTTTTTGTGCTAAAGGATAACCATCTAAACAAGTTGCTGCAGCAGCTGGTGTTCCTGGTGTATTAATTAGAACTGCTGTTATCGCACCACCGTAAGTACCTGCACAATAAATAGAAGTTAACAATACAATTGCTGACAATGGATCAAGTGTCATTGTAAAAGGTAAAATTAATGCACCGCCGGTTGTTGGACCTAAACCAGGTAACACTCCTAAAATTAATCCAAACAATGTTCCAAAAAATAAAACCAATAATAGCTTTGAGCTAAATAAAGGAGCCATCATTAATAATAAATTATCCATCTAGCTATAATAAATGTTAGTTATAATTCCAGGTGGAAATCTTAGACCTAAAATTGTTTCAAAGAAAATAAAGACAATCACAGGAAATATAATTCCAACAAGTAATAAATAAAATATTCTTTTCTCTCCCCAACAATAAGAAACAAAAATAGATAAAACTGAAATTGCTAAAAAGAAATCTAAAGTCTTTGAAATGATTAAAAAAATCACAAAACTAGAAAGTGTTAAAAAAAATGACTTTGGTAATTCTTTTTGAACCTTCCAAGGGTTTTTAGTTGCTAAATAATAGATCAATAAAGTCATAGCTATTATTAATACCAAAAGTGCTTTTGGAAATGTTGCAGGCTGTATTCCTCTATTCAAAATAGGAGGAACAATATCAAAAGTAAAAGTAGTGATTAATAATGCTACAGAAATAAAAATAATTACAAAAGAGACTTTAAATTCATCTCTAAAAAAAAAGGGCAAACTTTTGTTTGCCCTTTTTTGTTTTTGTACATTTTTCATATGTAAATGTACTTTTAATTAGATTAGTTAATGTAACCTAAAGCTTTTAGCTGAGCAGTCATTTCAGCAAGCATTTCTTCCATTTGCTTACCCCACTCGTCAGCACCAACTACACTAGTGTCATCAAGACCAATTTCAGTTAAGAAATTTTTGTAATAGTTGTGGCTCATAGCTTTCATCATTCCAGCTTCTAACTGTTTCACTCTATCCGCTGGAGCACCTTTTTTAGTTACGAAACCTCTAACAGTAGATAAAGAAACAGGAATTCCCAATTCTTTTGCTGTTGGAGAGTCACCAATTTTAGCCATTCTATTATTTGCTAAAACAACTGATACACAAAGTTTACCTTCGTTGATTTCAGTTAATGCTTCACCTAAGTTTAAAACACCTACATCGATATCACCTTTGATAAGGTTAGTTTTAATTGGCGCTACACCTTTGTAAGCAACAATAGTTGGATCTGTTAATCCACCCTTTTTAGTAAATGCAATTGCACTAACATCATCAATACCACCAGTGTGTGTTGTTCCATATTTTAGTGATTTTGATTTTTGCGCGCTAATGAATTTTTTAGCATCTTTAATTTCATTGTTACAGTTAACAACAAATAATTGAGGATCATCTGTACCTCTTGCTAAAGGCTGCATATCGCTTAATTTTACTTTAGTTTTTCCTAAAGCCATTGATACTGCGTGACCAGTAGTCCAAGTTAGAGTGTGGTTACCATCTGCAGGTAAAGACATCATGTAATCCATAGATGCTGCTCCACCACCACCTTTTTTGTTAACTAACTGCATATCTTGTTTAAGAACTCTTCTTGCTCTTAATAACATCATTCTAGTAGTAACGTCAGTTCCACCACCAAAACCAGCGTGAGTAATTGCTTGGATTGGGTGTCCATCAGCTTTTGCTGAAGTGATCATTAATGGAAGAGCTACAACAAAAAATTCAGTTACTAAAAAAGCAGCTGCTAAAAATAGTTTAAAGCTTTTTTTCATTATTTCCCTCTTTAGTTTATTTAGTTTTTATATATAAAAGTTATATATAAATATATAATCATATTTTAATACAATACGTAAAGTAAAAAATGAGTGAAACAAAAGCTAGCATCGCACTTCTACTTGGTGATCCTGCGGGAATAGGACCTGAACTTATTTCAAAATTATTAAGTGAAGAAATAACTAACAAAGCAAATATTGTTGTTATTGGTGAAAAACAAATACTTGAAAGTGGAAATAATGTAACTGGCAACTCTCACCAACTTGAAATCGTAGAAAGCTTTGATCAAATTGATTTTAACAAATCGAATAGATTTTTATTAGATATTTCAAAAGGAAAAAATCATAAATATAAAATAGCTGAACCTTCAAAAGAATCAGGTGAAAGTGTTTTGGAGGCTTTAGATTTAGCATTAACTCTTGCTAAAGAAAAAAAAATTGATGCTATTAATTTTGCTCCAATGAATAAGACAAGTTTAAAGCTTGGAGGAAATACCCATTCAGATGAATTACAATTAATGGCTGAAAAATTAGATGTAAAAAGTTTTTGTTGTGAGTTTAATGTTATAGATAATTTTTGGACTGCAAGAGTAACCTCTCACATTCCAATTAAAGAAGTTGCACAGCACATCACAAAAGAAAATATCTTAAAGCCTATTAGATTAATTAATGAAGTTATGGAATTGAATGGCGTAAAAAATCCTAGAATAGCAGTTCAAGCACTTAACCCACATGCTGAATTTGGCACTGAAGAAAAAGATGAAATTATTCCAGCAATAGAAGAAGCAAAAAAGCTTGGATTTAATACAGATGGTCCGTTACCATGTGATACTTCTTTTGTAGTTGCTTATAAAAATAAAAACCATGATTGTATGGTTGGAATGTATCATGATGCACTTCAATCTGGACTTAAAGCATTTGGTTTTGATAGAGGAGTTACTGTTCAAGGTGGATTAACTGTTCCTGTAACAACTACTGCACATGGTTCTGCGTTTGCAATTGCTGGTAAAAATGAAGCTAACTTAGCTCCAATTTTAAATTCATTTAAAATTGCACTATCAATGGCTGAAAATAAAAAGAAGTTAAGCTAAACTTTAAATTAAACCCGCATCTACTGTAAAATTTTGTTTAGTACATCCAGATGAAACATCTGATGCTAAATATAAAACCATCCTTGAGACATCCTCAGGTAATACTTGTTTTTTAAGACACTGTTTATCTAAAATTTCTTTTTTAAATTTTGGATTTAACCATAATTTTGACTGTCTTTTAGTTGCAACTGAACCAGGGGCAATAGAGTTTATTCTAATATTATGTTGCCCTAAATCTCTAGCTAAAGATTTTGTTAAACCATAAATTGCAGCTTTTGCAGTACTGTATGCTGGAAACATAACTGCTCCTCTAATCCAACTAACAGAACCTAAATTTATAATTGATCCACCTTTATTTTTAATCATACTTTTTTTAACTGCTTGAATAGCAAACAAATAGTGTTTCAAATTTATTGCCATTCTGTCGTCCCAGTATTTTTCGGTAACTTCTTCAAGTGTGTGCCTTTGATCATTGGATGCATTATTTACTAAAATATCAATTGGGCCTTTTTTTTTAATAATGCTCTGGATTAGAGTTTTGTATTTTTTTATATTTTTAATATTGCAAAAATGAAAAGTAGGTATTTTTTGTTTTTTCTTTTTTATTTTCGAAATTAATTTTTGAGCTTCTTTTTTATCTATATCAAAAAAATAAACCTCAACACCTTGTTCACAAAGATGTTCAACAATTGATGCACCGATACCAGATGCTCCACCTGAAACTAAAGCACGTTTATCTTTTAAGTCAAAATATTGGACTTTCATATTTTGATTATAAAGATTATTTCAATATTTTCTTTATATCTTTTGTATTAAATAAACTTGGCTTTTTGCATGTAGTTTTAATTACTTGTGGTTTATTTGTCTTACATGCTTTCATTGTTGATTGAATGATGTCTAAAACATGAAGAGATAGCTCTCCATTACATTTATTTATTTTTTTATTTTCAATTGAATAAGCCATTTCTGCAAGTCCTGCTCCACGGTAATTTGCATTGGTAGGAGACTCGTTTGCTCTAGAACTCTGTGATCTTATGTTGATTTTACCAAGATGCATTTTGTTTGTTTTATATTCTTTCCAAGGATCCCCTAGTTTATTACAAACATAAACAGATCCACCAAACATATTTGGGTCTGGTACAATCATAGAACCTTTGCTTCCATATAATTCAATGTGATTTCTTTGATGCGCAATAACATCAAATGATAAAGTTAATCTTATAATTGTACCATTCTCAAACTGAATTGTTGATAAATATGTTGTTGGACATTCAACTTTAAAAGTTTTATTTTTTTTAGGCCCAATTCCAATTGTTCTTCTCTTTACTCCTTCCATTATACTACCAGTTACTTTTTTAGCTGGTCCTAATAAATTTACTAAAGCTGTTAGATAGTAAGGTCCCATATCTATTACTGGTCCACCTTCTTTTTTAGCAAACCAAGGTTCTGGATTTGGATGATAGGATTGAACACCTGGGAATGCAAAAATTGCATTTCCTAATGAAATTTTGCCTATTATATTTTTTTCTACTAACTCTTTTGATTTTTGAATTCCACCACCTAAAAAAGTATCAGGTGCATTTCCTATATAAAGTTTTTTTCTCTTTGCGATTTTAACAAGGTTTAAACCATCTTTAAAATTAATGGCCATAGGTTTTTCAGAATAAACATGTTTACCATTCAACAATGATTGCTTAGCAACTTGATAATGAGCTTTTGGAATAGTTAGATTTAATATGATTTCTACTTCTTGATCTTTTAATAAATCTTTTACCGATAATGCTTTAATTTTGTATGTCTTTGCACATTTAAGTGCATTAGCATGATTAATATCAGCACATTTAACAATCTTTATATTATTAAAATATTTTTCAGCTCTAAAATAAGTCTCTGAAATATGACCACATCCTATGAGACCGACTTTAAATACTTTGTTCATAAAGGATTAAATACCTTGTCTTTGTTTGCTTCTTCCTTCTTTGTAAAGTTTTAAAGCTTCTTCATTTTCTTTAGTAGTTGGTATTTCTAAAGTTGGACTATCCCAAAAAGATGATCCTTCTACCCATTTATAAGCATGAGTTTTAATTGAAATAACATAAGTTACATCAGATGCTTTAGCTCTTTTAAATGCAGCTTCAAGATCTGAAATTGAAGTAACGTGTTCAGATTTAGCCCCCATACTCTCTGCATGTTTTGCAAAATCTACATCAACTAAGCCAGGAGTATTAGAGCTCTTTAATAAGTTGTTATACTCTTTTCCACCTTTGAATAATTGAAGTCGGTTTATAACTGCAAAACCTCCATTATCACAAACAACGATGATCAATTTATTTTTTGTAATTACTGAAGAATAAATATCAGTATTATTTAATAGATAAGAACCATCGCCAACAAATGAGATCACTTCTTTATCTGGATTAGCCATCTTAATTCCTAATGCTCCAGATATTTCATAACTCATACAACTAAAACCCCACTCTGTTTCATGAGTATTAAGTTCTCTTGGTCTCCATACTTGAATTACTTCACCCACCAAACCTCCTGCAGCTGTAACTGCAATGTCTGTTGGATCAGAATTTCTATAAATAGCACCAATTACCTGAACATAACTTGGAACTTCCTGATTAGTTGGAGCGCTCTCTTTATCTATATGTTCATTCCATGACTTAAGTTCAGTTTGAGATTTCTTATTCCAATCCTCTCCTGCTTTCCAATCACCTAAAGCTTGAGAAAGTTCAGTTAATGAAACTTTTGCATCTCCAACAACAGCTTGAGCTAAATGTTTATTTGCATCATATCTTGATACATTAATTGAAACTAATTTAAAATTTTCGTTTTCAAAATTTGCCCATGATCCTGTTGTAAAATCAGCAAGCTTTGTACCTATTGCAATAGCAAGATCAGTTTGTTTTGCTAATGTGTTTGTATTTTTTCCACCAAGTCCTCCAATTTGACCTGCAAAATGAGAATGATCTCTCTTCATTGTTGAATAACCCATTACAGTTTGTGTAACTGGAATATTGTGTTTGATTGCAAACTGACTCAACTCTTCCATTGCATCTGAATAAAAAACTCCCCCTCCAGATATAATGATGGGATTTTTTGAAGATTTAATTTTTTCAGCTGCCTCTTTAATTTGAAATTCATCTGGTCTAGGTCGTCTAATTGTGTGAACTTTTTCTTGGAAAAATTCTTCTGGATAATCAAAAGTTTGGCCTTGGATATCTTGGCTTAAAGCAATACAAGCAGGGCCACAATCAGCAGGATCTAACATTGTTTGAATTGCTATTGGAAATGATTGAATTATTTGTTCAGGTCTAGTGATACGATCAAAATATCTTGTAACTGGTTTGAAAGCATCGTTTGCAGTTACACTTGGATTGTTAAAATGTTCAACTTGTTGCAATACTGGATCTGGCATTCTATTTGCATAAGTATCACCTGGTAAAAATAAAATTGGCAATCTGTTACTCATCGCTACTGCTGCTGCAGTAACCATATTGGTTGCACCTGGGCCAACAGATGAAGTAGCAACAAAAATTTGTTGTCTTCTTTTAGCTCTAGCGTAACCTATTCCAGTTAAAGCCATATTCTGCTCATGATGGCCTCTATAAGTTGGTAATTCTTTTTGATTTTCTTCAAGTGCTTGACCCAAACACGCTACATTTCCGTGCCCAAAAATTCCAAAGACACCAGGAAAGAGTGGTTCTTTTTTGCCGTTAATTAATATTTTTTGAGCTATTAAATATTTTACGATTGCATGTGCACAAGTAAGAGTGATTTTTTTCATAATTGGGTTTATTTTTTTTATGTATAATGTTTATATATATTTATATTTATAAATTAAAAAACCCAACTTAGTAAACCTTAAAAAAATAAAAAATTATGTATAGCAAATTTGGACAATTCATTGATGGAAAATGGCAAGAAGCAGAAAAAAAAGAGACATATGATGTAATCAACCCTGCAACTGAGGAAGTGATTGGAAAAGCATCAAAAGCATCTTCAGCAGATGTACAAAAAGCATTAAAGTCAGCTGAGAAAGGTCTTAAAGTTTGGAGTAACACTACTCCATGGCAAAGATCATATGTAATAAGAAAAATTGCAGATCTAATGAGAGAGAAAAAAGATGTTCTTGCTAAATGGTTAACACTTGAGGTTGGTAAACCTCTTGCTGAAGGAGTTGGAGAAGTTGGTGGAGGAGCTGATATATTTGAGTGGAATGCTGAAGAAACAAAAAGAATTTACGGTCAAACAGTTCAAAGTAGATTTCCTGACACAAGAGTTCATGTTTATTATCAGCCAGTAGGTGTTGTGGCTGCTTTAATACCATGGAACTTTCCAATTATTTTGGCTGCAAGAAAAATTTCAACAGCATTAGCAGCAGGTTGCTCTGTAATTTGTAAACCAGATGTAATTACACCTGGTGCAGTTATGGAATTAGTTAATATCTGTAAAGAAGCAGGTGTTCCTGATGGAGTGGTTAATTTATTATCTGGCGATCCTGCAGAAATTTCAAATGAACTATTAGAGTCTGATATTATTAAAAAAGTATCAATCACAGGCTCAACAAGAGTTGGTAAATTAATATTAAAGAAAGCTGCAGACAAAGTTCAAAGAGTAACTATGGAACTTAGTGGTCACTCACCTTTTATTGTATGTGATGATGTTGATATGAATAAAGTTGCAGATATTGCGATTACTGCAAAATTCAGAAACAATGGACAAGTTTGTATCTCTCCAAATAGATTTTATATCCAAGAAAATAAAAAAGATGAATTTCTTGGAGCTTTTATGGATAGAGCAAAGAAATTAAAAATCGGAAATGGTATGGATGAAGGAACTATCTTAGGTCCTTTAACTACTGCAAAAAGATTAGATGAAATTGAAAAACTAGTTGAGACAACAAAAAATGAAGGAGCCAATGTTTTGATGGGAGGAAAAAGACCTTCGGGTTTTAACAAAGGTTATTTTTATGAGCCAACTGTTTTTGATAATGTAAAAGACGATTTTACTATTATGAGAGAAGAGCCATTTGGTCCTCTCGTACCCGTTCTTACGTTTAAAACATTTGATGAAGTCATAGAAAGAGCAAACAATAACGACCTTGGTTTATGCAGTTATTTGTATACAAATAACATGGATCAAGCCAACAGAGGTTCTGAAATGTTAGAGTCTGGTTGCGTTGCTGTTAATACTGGTGCAGTTGCTGTAGCAGAAGCTCCTTTTGGTGGTATCAAACAAACTGGTTATGGACGTGAAGGTGGATCAATGGCGATCAAAGATTATCTAAACGTTAAATACACGCACATGGCATTAAAGGTATAATTATGAGAAAAAATAAAATTAAACAAATGATGAAAGACGGTAAACCCGTCATTAATGGTTGGTGCGCAATTCCAAGTACTGCATCTGTAGAAGCAATGGCACATCAAGGTTGGGACTCATTAACTATAGATATGCAGCATGGATTAGTTGATTATAGTAATGCTCTTCCGATGCTTCAAACAATTTCGACAACAGATGTCACTCCACTTGCTAGAGTTAATTGGAATGAGCCAGGACAAATAATGAAAATTTTAGATGCTGGTTGTTATGGAATTGTTTGTCCAATGGTCAGTAATAGAAAAGAAGCTGAAAATTTTGTTCAAGCATGTATGTACCCACCTGATGGTTACAGAAGCTTTGGTCCTGTTAGAGGATTAATTTATGGTGGTGCAGATTATGCAGATCACGCTAATGAAGAAATTCTTAAATTAGCAATGATAGAAACTAAAGAGTCTTTAGAAAATTTAGATGAGATAATGTCTACACCAGGTGTTGATGGTATTTATATTGGGCCTGCAGACTTAAGTTTAGCAATCGGTGAAAAACCTGGATTTGATCGAGCTGAAACAACAAAGGCTTATTCTGAAATTTTGAGAATTCTAGAACATGCAAAGAAAAATAATATTTTTGCAGGAATTCACAATGGTACAACAGAATACGCAACGAAGATGATTGAAAAAGGTTTTGATTTTGTAACGATAGCTTCTGATTTAAGAGCTTTAAGTGCTGGCGCTAAAGCAACTGTTGATAAGATGAAAGGTTCTTTGTCTAAAAAAGACGACGACGCTACTTATTAATCAAGTTGATTTAAAAATTCTTCAAACTGATTTTTATCTAAATTAGAGGATTGTTTCTTACTTGGAAACTTTCCAGCCATAGAATCTTTTTTAAATGCTTTAAGAGCTTTAACTCTTTCAACCTTAATTTCATTTCTAAGTTTTAATAAATTTCCATAAGCTTTAGAATGTCTTGGAGGATTTTCGGTATCACCACAAATATCTTCCATAAATAAATACATCACATCTGCATTTCTTCCAGATCCTAAAGAGACAGTTACAATATCTGTTCGTTTAGAAATTTCTCCCATTACATTTTCAGGTATTACTTCACACTCAGCAGAAAAAGCTCCTGCATCTTCTAATCTTTTAAATTTTTGGAATAACTCATAAGCCTCATTTGCAGTTTTACCAACTGCTCGAAGTCCACCTATCCAAGTTGATTTTCTTGGAACTAATCCTAAGTGACCCATAACAGGCACATCTTCTTTTGCTAGCATTTCTACTATGTCCATACTTCTTGGTGTCATCACTGCATCAGCACCATTTTCTAAAGCTTTAAATGCTCCACGCATAATATCATCTGCTGTAACAAATTCGTTCAAAACTAAAGCTGCGGTTAAAAAAAGATTTTTTGACCCTTCTCTAACTGGAATAATATTCTTAGCGTTAGCAATAATCATGTCAAAGCCAGCTTTTTCTGCTGCAGCAGCCTCATCAACAGTATTTGCAGTAACTTGAGTAAATTTTCTTTTACCTTTGGCTGCTTTTAAATCACCTACTGTAGTTGATCTTTTGGCTGGTTTTGCAGCCCATGTATATACATTCTTCATTAAATACCTTTATAAAGGACGTCTCTTCGATCAATAAATTCCTCAAAAGTCTTAATAGTAACAACTGATGGTAAAATAAAAATTGATCTTTTGTCCTTTTCGTTTCTAATAATTCTAAAATAACCTTTTTTGATTGCTGTATCGATATAAACATTAGAAGTTAAATAAGATTTCTCTATAACTCTTAATAGTTCATTTTTTGTAATAGATTTATTTTTGTAATAAGCAAGCATCACCATGTGCAGCATAATCCAATGTTGAGGTGTCAGAGAAAACCAATTTAATAAATCATTTGCTAACCTTCCCTCAAAATCTCCAAGTGAAATTTCAGCTAATGTAATTCTTTTTTGAGTTGATTTTGAAATTTTTTTCTGTTCTTCAAAATTTTTTGGATACTTAAACTGTCTTTTCATTTAAATAAACTTAAACTTATTAAGTTTTCTATTCAATACTATTTTTGCTTAGTAGCTCTTTATAAATGTTATTTACTCTATGCACTTCTGAAGCTGTATTAAAATATCCCTCATATTCGATTTCATCTGGTGTTACATCAAAATGATAATGACCAGCATCTTTATCATGTTCATAAGAATGAAAATGCGTATGTTCACCAGACTCTCTTAAATTCAATTCTCCTCCTGTAGGATCTCCAGTCCAAAGTACTGTATAACACTGCAATTTTGGACCTACAGGTTCATAAAATTGAAGAAAATCTTTTACACACTTCATTTGTTTTGGATCATAGTATTCATGTGTAATATCTTTGTAATCTGGTTGAACATGAGATCTTACTTTCCCTTCTAATATTCTAAATACACCTGCGATAGCAACATGTTCATTTTCTTTAAGATTTAAATTATTTGATAATGAAGACCTCATCGCTTGCGGAAGTGAACCTTGATCACCTGATCTTCCTTTGATTTTTATTTTAATTACTTTTCCTTGTTTACCATCTGTATAATAAATATTTCCAAGTCCTCCATGTTTTCGTGCACTATATTTTTCAACAATACATTTTTTATCAGGACTTACTCTTGCAATTATAGATCTAGACTCGTCAGTAATTAAATTTTCATTAATTACTAGTTCTCCGCAGTGACCGTCCAAACACGACATTGCACCAGATCCAGCACCTAAAGCATAAGATTTTTCTGATCCAATCATTTTAGAAATTTCTTGGTAATCAAATTCAGCACCAATAAAATTAGGATCATGCATGTATGGTTCACCACCAACATCAATGATTTTTTGGTTACCACTTATTCCTTCAGATGGACAATCCCATTCACGAAGATTGGGACAATCTACAACTTCTACTTCAACATTTTTATAATTTTCTGAAAGTCCTTTTTTTAATGCATTCGCTATATCTTCAAGTGAATGATTTGTGAAAGTTCCTTTTTCTATTTTTAATTGCATGATGTTAATAAGCTATAATTTATTTTGCATATTGTCTATAGATAATATATATAATTTCTATACATAAATAATTTTAAAAAGGTAACGATGATAAATAAAGATTTAAAAGTAGCCGTACTAGGCGCAGGTGCTATGGGCTGCCTGTTTGGAGGATTGCTAGCTGAAAAAGGTTTAAATGTAACTTTAATTGACGTTTGGAAAGAGCATGTTGATGCGATTAATAAAGATGGTTTGAAAATGGATGGTCACGGTGGTGATCGTATAATTAAAGTTAATGCTACTTCAGATCCATCATCGTTAGATAAGATGGATGCAGTGATTGTTATGTGTAAAGCAACTGCATTAGAACCAGCGTTAAATAGCATTAAAAATATTATTGGTGAAAAAACAGTTTTCATGTCTTTTCAAAATGGAATTGGTCATGAAGCAATAATTCAAAGTATCGTTGGAAATGAAAAAGTAATCGGTGGAACAACGACACAAGCTTCTAATATTTTAGGACCAGGTCATATAATGAACCATGGCGCATTGCCTTCATGGATTGGTGAATATGAAGGAGGAATAACGGAAAGAATTACAGAAATAGCTGATACTTTTACTGCACATAATTTAGAAATGATTGCAGCTGAAGATGTTAAAAAAAGAAAATGGATGAAGCTTTTTGCTCTAACAGCGATTGGTCCTCTTTCAGCTATATTTGACCTACATCACACCGATCTTTACGTAAATAATAAGGCTAATGATGTTTCAAGAGGGCTTGGTAAAGAAATCATTTTAGAGACAAGAGAAGTAGCACTTGCTGATGGAGTTAATGTTTCTGAAGATGAGTGTCTATTTATGTTCAATAAAATTGTAGATTCGATGCAAACTAACAAATCTTCAATGGCTTTTGATGTTCAATACAAAAGAAAAACAGAAATTGATTTTATAAGTGGTGCTGTTTCTAAAATTGGAAAAAAACATGGAGTAAAAACACCTTTAAATGACCTGATGTATAAAATGATCAAGGTTAAAGAAGGTATGTATAGTTAATGCTTAAAATTAATCGATTAAAAAAAATTAAAAGTAATTTTCCTGTACTAGTTGGAGACAAAGTTGTTGAGAAAAATACTTGCAATTTATTAATTGATGAAATTAGTAAATCTAAAGCTTTTGATGACATGATAATGGGTGGTCGAAGCAGAATTAATAAAGGCTCAAAAAATTTTAATAACTATATTAAATCTTCAAATAATTCTGCAAAACTCTTCAAACTTTTTAATAGCAAGGCATTTTATAAAAAAATTGAAACTCTTTTTTCTAAAAATTTTAAAGATGGATCTTGGACAAACACTCACAAACCAAAAATATTTAATCAAAAAAAATTTACTATTAAAAAGAAATTAAATTCAAGTGAATTAAAAAAATTATTAGGAAACAATTACACTAACCCAAAAGTTAATTTAGATATTGATTTTTCGGTTTCTAAAGGAGGATACAGACTGCGTCCTCATAGAGATGATATTACGAGATTGTATAATTTCTTAATTTATCTAACAGATATTCCAAAGAAAAATGGAGGATCACTTACAATTTATAGAAAAAAATCAAAGAAAAATTTAAGAAAAAGTTTCAGGCGATTTCCAAAAATGAGTGAATTAGAAATAGTAAAAGCATTTACTCCAAAGAAAGGAACTGTGGTATTTTTTCAATCTACACCAAATTCTTATCATGGAGTTAAACGTTTTATAGAAAAAAACTGTCCAAAAAGATTTTTTATTTATGGAAGTTACGCACTCAATAAGCCAGTTATTTGGAATTATAAAGGAACAGCTTACTATCCACACATCATCAGTACGAAGAAAAAAATGTTAACTTCTTTTCATGATGCAAATTATTTAACAACTGCTCCTAAGAATTGATATTGTTAAAAATTTCTACTAGGTTCTATTAATGCCAAATAATCTACAAAAGAAATTATTTGAACAAGGATATTTAAAAGTAAAAAATGTTCTTAACTATCAAAGAGATTTAAAGCCAATCCTTAATGACATGGAATTTGTAATGGATTGTTTGATCCAAAAATTTGCAAAAAAAAAGGATGTAAAAAAAGTTCTTAATTTAGATTTTAAAAAAAAATATTCTTATATATCGAAATTAAAAATTGATGATTTAGATCAATATTTTAATACTAGATTGCCAAGAGATCACGTTAAGAAAGATAGTGATTACTTTGCTACTCAATCTTTATGGAATTTAATTACTAATAAAAATATTTTAGATGTTGTTGAAAAAATTTTGGGAAAAGAAATCATGTCTAATCCAGTACAAAATACTAGAATTAAACAACCTGAAAAAAAATTACCAAAAGGTTCAATTTTAGACGGTTTAAGTGGAAGAACACCTTGGCATCAGGATGCTGCAGTTCTCAGTCCTAAAGGACAAAAATTGACTGACATGGTTACTGTATGGATACCTTTTACAAAAACTACAAAAAAAAATGGGTGCATGATTACTGTTAAGAAAATTAATAAAATGGGATTATTAAATCATATTGCTGGTTATAGAGGCCAAGTAGAAATTAAAGACAGTAAATTACTGGATAAAATGCAGCATATTCACTTAGAGGCAGACGTTGGAGATGTAATTCTTTTGCATAAACATTCAATTCACTGCTCCTTACCTAATAGATCAAATGATTTTAGAATAAGTGCAGACCTTAGATACAATGTAGCTGGTCAACCTTCTGGGAGAGATCCACTTCCAAATTTCTATGTAAGAAGCAAAAATAAAAAAAATCTTAAAATTCAGAATTTTAAACAATGGTTAGCTCTTTGGGAAAAAGCAAAAGAAAAATGTATTCCACGCAAATATGCCTTTAAATATCCTTTGCCGACGTTTAAGAATAGTAAAAAAGATCTTTCAAAATTATTATAAAAATTAACAAATGAATTCAGTAACTACCCGTGTCTACTCGGTAGACTTTTTTTTAGCAATTCTTGGTTATTCCTTATTTGTTATCATGGACTCTATAGCAAAAGAATTGACAAATTATTATCATGTAACACAAATAATATTTATTAATTCTTTATCGGCATTACTGCCAATTTTACTTTACACGCAAGTTAGAAATTCTTGGAAAAAAATTAAGACTAAAAACTTTTTTGTACATTTGGTTAGAGCAATAACTTTAATAATTTCAATGGGATTATTTTTTCTTTGTATAAATAAACTTCCACTGACAACCATGTATAGCATAATCTTCTTTACACCCTTTGTATTAACAATTGGTTCTGTAATTTTTCTAAAAGAAAAAGTAAGTTGGAGAAGATATACAGCAATATTAGTAGGTTTTATTGGAACAATAATTGCAATCGATCCTTTTGGAAAAGAAATTAATAACTATGTATTATTGGCATTATTAATACCAATTTTTGGGTCTGTGGGTCATTTGTTGGTTAAAAAATATGGTCAATCAGAGAGTGTGTATTCATTTTTAATAATTGGAAAGTTAATCTTAATTTTTATTTCAGGTGTGATTACATTTGAGCTTTATATACCAATGACTAAAACAGATTTTTTCTTAAATTTTAACGCAGGTTTATTAAGAGGAATGGGAATGATTTTTATTATAAATTCTGCTCGACATCTTCCTGCTTCAATATTTGCGAACACACAATATGTTCAATTATTAATTGGTGCATTGATCGGTTTTTATATTTTTAATGAAATCCCTACTTGGAATATTTATTTAGGAAATGTTTTTATAATTGGTGCTGGAATTTATATTGTTTTAAGAGAGATAAAACTTTCTAGAAATATTGTTTCAAATTCAATAAGGCCAACAACTATTTCAATTAAAAAGTAAGTTATTCAATTTAAGTTAAAAATATATATAAGTAAGTATGGCTAAAATATTAATAACAGAGTTTATTAATCAAGACAGTTTGAACGATCTAAACAGGAGTTTTGAAATCAAATTTGATGAAAAGCTTTGGGAAAAAAAAGATGAGCTTAAAGAAATTATTAAAGATTATGATGGTTTAATTGTCAGAAATAAAACTCAAGTAAATAAAGATATTTTATCTAACGCTAATAATTTAAAATTTATAGGAAGATTAGGTGTTGGTTTAGACAACATTGATACTGAATTTTGTAAAACCAAAAATATTCATGTCCAACCTGCAACCGGCATGAATGCAGACTCTGTAGCTGAGTATGTGATTTCATCTTCTATGTCTTTAATAAAAAAAATTCCTATGTTTCATCATGGAACGATCAAAGGTGATTGGCCTAGAACAACTATTAAATCTACTGAAATAAATGGAAAGTGTATTGGAATAGTAGGTTTTGGTACTATCGGCAGAAAAGTTGCTGACTATAGTTTGAAAAATGGACTAAATGTTTTGGCTTATGATCCTTATATTAAAAAATTAGAAGATAATGAAAAAAATTATAAATTATCTTCATTAGAAGATGTATTTAAAAATGCAGATATTATTTCTTTACATTTACCATTAACAGAAGAGACTAAAAATTTAATCAACAAGACTTCATTTTCTAAAATGCAAAAACAGCCAATTATAATCAATACTTCTAGAGGTAGTGTTGTAAATGAGAATGATCTTATAAATGCTTATGATCAAAATCTAATTTCAGGATTTGCATTAGATGTATTTGAAAATGAACCTATTAAAAAAGATTTATACGAAAGAATAACATCTGGAATTAATTGTATTTTAACTCCTCATATTTCAGGTGTCACTACAGAGTCAAATATTAGAGTTAGTAATTTTATAGTTAAAAAGGCGATTGATTTTTTTAACTAATTATCTCGTTTAACTTAACTACTCTTCCAAGTTTAATTGATGTCTCGGCAGCTTCTCCAACAGCAACTGCGATTAATCCATCATTCAAAGATACCTCTGGCTTTAATTTATTTTTTACTGCATTTATAAATGCTAAATGTTCATAATAAGTTGAACCATGATGATGTCCTGCTTCAAGTATTTTTAGATCTACACTAATACTTTCTTGTTTAGTTTTTCCATCTCTCATACCAATTCTTACATCAGAAGTAGTTTTCCCAGACTCGTTTGAAGGAACTGAAGTTTCAATTTTACCAATATTTCCTGTTGCTGTTAACTCTTCTTGCATTTCAGAATTTTCAGCAAACATACAAAGCTCAAGCATACTTCTTGAGCCGTTCTCAAAATTAACAATTACGTAAGCATTATCAATAATATCTGGTTTTTTCCCATCATATTCCTCATCTAAATGATTTACATCTTGTCCCCCACTCGCATAAACACTTACGGGCTCACTCTTAACAATAAAACGCATCAGATCAAAAAAATGACAACACTTTTCAACTAAAGTTCCTCCAGTATTTTTTTCAAATCTGTTCCAGTCATTTACTTTTTTTAGGAAAGGAAATCTGTGCTCTCTTATTGTTAATGTTTTTAGATCACCAATTGTTTTGTTGTGAATTTCTTTAATAAATTTTGAAACAGGAGGCATGTACCTATACTCCATAGCAGTCCAAAGTACTGATGGGTAATCTTTAGTAAGTTTTTCTATTTCTAAACAATCTTTTGTCTTAGTACACAAAGGTTTTTCAACCAATATGTGTTTCTTAGTTTGAATTACATCTTTTAAAATTTGAATATGAGTAAAATTAGGAGATGAGATTATATATACATCGACTAAATTTTCTTTAATCAAATCTTGATGATTTTTAAAGCAAACAACTTCTGATTTAAGTAATTCTTGGCACTGTTTCAAAGACTCTTCGTGAGGATCTGAAAGAGCAACTACTTCAGCTTCGTCTATTAAAGATAAATTTAAAATATGTTCTCGAGCCATCGTGCCAGCTCCAATTATTCCATATTTAATTTTTTCCATATTTATTATCTATCAGTTTAATTAAATAAATTTAATCAATTGTTAATCCGCTTGGTACTTTTTCTGGTTTACCGAGTGGTCTTTGATTTCCACTTTTTCCAGTTAGAGATTGTAAAAAAGAGACTAATTGATCAATTTCTTTTTCACTTAAATCTATTGGCTTGATATCTATACTTGAAATAATTCTATCCTGTTCTCTTTTGTCAGAAAAAGTCACAAAATCTATTTGTTCTAACCATGGAGCCTTTGGTAAATTTGCATATTGAGGTTTCCAATTTTTATTCATAGTTACTGGATTTAAATGATGTTTAATTATGCCCTTAAGTGTTGGATAAGCACCATTATGACCATAAGGTGCTGTTAAAGAAACATTTCTTAGCGCAGGTGTTTTAAATTTATACATGTCATCGACATCATCTGTTTCAACCATTCTTCCAACATCACGTGCATAAGGATCAAATGGTCTGGTTCTGCCTGGTCCAAATTGTGGAATACCTATTGAGTGAAATTTTTGATCGGACAATAAAGACCCTGAATGACATGAGCTACAATTAGCTTTGCCATAAAATAAATTCATACCTGCAATCTGATTTGAATTTAAAGCTGATTTATTGCCGTTTAAATATTCATCAAAAGGAGAGTCAAAAGATGTCCATTCATGAATTTCAAAAGCTGCAATTGAGTTTACTATATGTGTAATATTTATGTCTAAAGCATTATCAACATCATCAAAAGCATGTTTAAACATCTCAACATATTCAGGAACCCCTCTTATTCTATGAGCGATTACAGGCCAGACTCTATCAATTCTCATACTATCTTTACCAACTTTTGAAACCAATCCTATAATTTCATTTTCACCTGGATTTCCAGCCATTTCAAATTGTCTTGTCATTGGAAATAAAGCTTGAACAGCAACTATATTATCAAGACCTTTTGGAAGCAGTTCTTGTGCTGGGGTATTAAAACCATTTCCAAATATATCAGATTTAGTCACTCTTCCATCATGAAGTAATGTGGTAATATGTTTAAATCCTAAATTCCATAATGCTAAAGCGTTTCTTGGAATACGTTTTTTAATTTTATCATCCCCTGATCCAGCTGTTCTTTCTAATCCAATACCATGTCCTCCTTCACCAATACCTAATGAAAGTCCATCAGACCCTCCTAAATCATGGCTATGACAAGTTGCACAAGCAATATTACGATTGGCAGATAAAATTTTATCATGAAATAAAAGTCTTCCTATTTTAACCTTTTCCATATCAACTTTATGAAAATCATTACTTGTTAAAGGTTTTGGTAATTCAATTGAATATGTTTTGTTTGCTGAAATTAAAAATGGAATTATAAATATTAATATTTTTATATGTTGAGATACTTTTTTATAATTTTTTTTATTCCATCTATAGTTTTTGCAGAAATTGAAAATGCTAGAGATTTGATGGAAGCTGGAAAATTTCAAGAGGCTATGGAAGAGCTGATGCCAGCTGCTAGATCTGGGAACGCTGATGCTGAAGAACTTATTGGAATAATGTATGCAATGGGTCTTGGAGTTGAGCAAGACGATGTTAGAGCTTTTGAATGGTATCTTAGATCTTCGATGAAAGGTCATCCCGGTGCTCAATCGGGTGTTGGGTGGTATTATGAAATCGGTAGAGGACTTCCTGCTCCTGATCTTGTTAGAGCTTACATGTGGTATGGTTTGTCTGCTATTGGAGGCGATCCTGATGCTGCGATTTCTCAAGAAGAAGTTGTTAAAAAAATGACTCCTGAACAAATTGAAAAAGCGCATATACTTATTAAAGATTACAAAGCTTGGATTTATCCGTTTAGGTAATGAGGCGAATAATTAAATCCGCCCCATCATTAAATTAAGATTATAAGTCTTTGTCGTATGCACTTGATGCTTTTTTCTCAGCATCAGCAACTGCGCTTGTTAAAGCGTCAAAGATTTGTCCGCCACCTTTAACATTTGACTTAAACCAATCATAAACTGGACTAGCAGCTTTTTTGAAGCTAGCTTTTTGTGCTGGAGTTGGAACATATAAATCTCCACCGCCTGCTACAAAGTCTTCATATGCTTTGATTGATTTTCTTTTTGGAGATGCAAATGTTGCTTGTTGCAATGCATAAAATCCATCCGTAATAACTTTCTTAAGTTCTTTTGGCATAGATTGATATTTTGCATTGTTCATCCACCAAAGTGCTCCCATGTATGCATGGCCGTCTAAAGTAACATATTTTAGACCTGCATCTGGAAACTTCATGTTCATAATGTCAGTTATTCCATTTTTAGAACCTTCAACTACACCTGTTTGAAAAGATGTAAATAATTCTGGCCATGGAATAGGAGTTGGTGATGCACCTAAAGCTCTTACAAGCTCTTGAGGTAAGTCAGCTACAACAGTTCTGATTTTTAGACCTTTCATGTCTGATGGTTCTGCAACTCTTCTTTTAGTGTTAGCAAAATTTCTCCATCCACCAGTGTTTCCAATAGTCATTAATCTTATTGTATCGCCTGAATCTTTAAGAGCCATTTGTCTCATAGTTCTTACAAAATCACCTTGCATAACATCTTCAGCAATTCTGTCGTCTGCCATTAGGTATGGTAAATCTAAAACTTGAACATATGGGAATACACCAGCTGCTCCTCCAGAAGTAGAAATGTAAACGTCGATGCTTCCATCAGAAACACCTTGTAAACATTCTGCTCCTTTAGAACATAACTGTGTACCTACGAAAAGTTCTACAGATATTTTTCCATTTGATGCTGCTTCTACATAGTTTTTAAATACTACTGCACCATCATAGTCTTCATCTTGATCATTAGAGTTCATTGTCATTCTTAAGTTGTAATCAGCAGCTGAAACAGAAGCTGTAAAACTAATTAAGAATAATAATGAAAAGAATGATTTAATTATTTTACTCATTATTTTTTCCCTCTCTTTAAATATATATTTAAGTATAGAAACTATACCTAAATTGAACCTCAGTGTCTATTATCTAAAAATTAAAATTATTTTGCAAAACCCGTAAGTAAAGGAATGGTCATTGAGATTGACGGGAAGTAAGTAATTAAAAATATTACAATTGCTTCTACTGCTAAAAATGGCAATATTGCTTTTGATATAGTTTCAACTCTTTCACCAGAAACTGAGGATGCAACAAATAAAACTAAACCCATTGGTGGTGTTGCTAAACCAACAGTTAAGTTAACTGACATAATAATTGCAAAATGAACTGGATGTACACCTAATTCTACAAACACTGGTCCAAGTATTGGTCCTAAAATAATTATTGCAGGACCAGCATCTAAAAACATTCCAACAATAAATAGTAAAATATTAATCAGAAATAATAAAATATAAGGATTGTCAGTTAATCCTAAAACAAATTCAGCAAGATATTCTGGTGCATGAGATAAGCTAACAACTGTTTTAAAAGCCATTGCAGCACCAACCAAAAGCAATACTACGGATGAAACCATTGCGGCTTTTGTCATAACCTTTGGTACGTCTTTCCACTCTAAAGATTTTAAAACAAATAAACCAATAAACATTGCATAAGCAGCTGCAACTGCAGATGCTTCAGTTGGAGTAAAAATTCCTCCAAGTATACCTCCTAAAATTATAACAGGAGTCATTAATGGAAAAAAAGCTTTCAAAGAAGCTTTTCCTCTTTGTCTCCATGTTGTCTTTTTTGTTACGGCAGGAAAATTATATCTTTTAGCCATAAACTTGATTGTGACCATCAAACTAACACCAACTAAAATTCCAGGAATAATACCTGCTAGGAATAAGGCAGCTACGCTCTCTCCCATAACGTATGCGTAAATAATCATTATTCCTGAAGGTGGAATAATTGGACCAATTACTGAACTCGCTGCAGTAATTGCTGCTGAAAATTTTTTAGTATACCCTTGCTTCTCCATTGCAGGAATTAACATTGAACCAATTGCAGAAGTATCTGCAACTGCAGATCCAGATAAGCCAGCAAAAAGCATTGAAGTTAAGACGTTAACATGTGCCAAACCACCTTTTAAATGCCCCATCATCGCCTGGCTAAATTCTACTAATCTTTGAGTAATTCCTCCCCTATTCATTAGCTCACCAGCTAACATAAAAAAAGGTATTGCCATTAAAGGAAAACTATCAATTCCATTGTAAATATTTCTATAAAGCATTGCTCCATCTCTAGATTGATCATTTAGCCAAAGTAAAATTCCAGGAGCAGCCAACAATCCAAAAAATACTGGTAATCCAATTAATAAAAATAATAAAAATAAAGGGAGAAACCAAATTAACATTATTGTGTCTCCAATTTTTGTTTATCTAAATCTTCAGGTAATTCTAGTTTTGTAAAATTACTCAAAAAATTTCTTAAAATTAACTCTATGTTTACTGATATCAAAAAAACAATTCCAACAGGTAACGACATATACATCCAAGCTAATTTTATTGGCTCTGCTTTGCCGCCAATTAAATTAAATGGAATTTTGATTGAAGCTGAATTAAATATCCATCCAGCATTAATGTGTTTCAAACCTAATTCAAGTCCAATGATCAAAACAAATAAAGATATGATTAATAAAAATAAGGTTAAAAAAGTTGATATAATTTTAGGTAAAAATCTTTCCAGCATATCAATTGAGACAAAACCACCCCATCTATAAGCTGAAGGAGCAATTAACCCTGTCATCCATAGCATTAAAAATCTCGCAACTTCATCAGGCCAAGGTAATGCGTTGTTGAGAACATATCTAAAAAAAACCTGGATCATAATTACGACAACCATTAAAAAAATTGCGATCCATGCAAATTGTCTTCCAATTCTTAGAAAAAAAGTATTTATCTTTTCAAGAAAGTTAAAAATATAAAGTAGAGTTTTTATAGTTAAATTCACAACTAAATTTATTTTAATAAGAAAATAATTACAACTTTTTAAAAAACTATTTTACATTGTTGGATATTTTTCGTATTAGAAAAGCCTTCAACAGAAAAGCTTAAATAAAATTATGAGTAATAAAAAGAAAATTCTAGTTATCCAAAAAGTTCATGATAAAGGCATGGAATTAATTAATAACCATCCAGATTTTGATGTAGAGGTAACTGACGATGTTTCAGTAGAAAACTTAAAGGCTAAAATAAAAGATTGTGATGGTGCTTCAATTAGAATAGCAAAACTACCAGGTGAGGTAATTAACGAAGCCAAAAATCTTAAAATAATATCTAGACATGGAGTTGGCTACGATAATATTGATTTAAAAACAGCTAAAGAAAGAGATATCAAAATTGCTATTACAGCTAATGCAAATGCAGTTACAGTTGCAGAGCATGTTATGTTTGTCTTGCTAAATATTGCAAAAAGAAGAGAGCTTTATCATACAACGGTTAAAGAAGGTAATTTTAAGGATAGAAATAAATTACCCAAGACTATTGAGGTATGGAAAAAAAATTTCCTAATTATGGGATTTGGCAGAATCGGTAAAGCACTTATTAAAAGATGTTTAGGATTTGAAATGAATGTTTTTGTCTACGATCCATTTGTAGATAAAGATACAATAGAGAAGCTTGGTGGAAAAAAAGTTGATAATCTTGAAGAAGCAGTAAAAACCATGGATGTAATTTCTTTACATATGCCTTTAACAGAAAAAACAGAAAATCTTATTAATTACGATTTGCTTAAAACGATGAAGAAAAACTGTATCATCATTAATGCCGCTAGAGGTGGAATTATTCATGAGGAAGATCTTGATAAGGCTTTAAATGAAGATTTAATATTTGGAGCAGGAATTGATGTATTTAAACAAGAACCACCCGAAAATGATAATCCTCTTTTAAAAAATGAAAAAGTTTACTTAAGCCCACATACCGCAGCATTTACTGATGAATGTATGACAAGAATGGGCGTAGAAACAATTCAAAATATAATTGATTATTTCGATGATACTTTGGAAAAATCAAAAATTGTAAGACTGTAGTAAGAAATTAATCTTAAAGTTTAGGTTTATTTTTTATTGAAAGTTAATTTTTGTAAATCTCAATACCACTAAGATTTAAAGTTTCAGTAAGATACTTGTATCCTATTTTTGCATATTCAAATGGATTTGCTTTTGCAGGGTCTTGTTCTGCTTCTACTACTAACCATCCAGAATATTTTTTTTCTTTCAACACATCGAATAAAGGTTTGTAATCAATACATCCATCACCTGGAACTGTAAATGCACCCTCTAAAAATGCTGCTCTAAAACTTAAGTCTTCTTTTAAAGATTTTTCTAAAACACTTTTTCTAATATCCTTGCAATGTATATGAATTAATCTTTCGCTAAAGTCTTTTAATATTTTTAACGAGTTTCCCTGAGCAAATAACATGTGACCGGTATCTAATGTAAGTTTTACGCTATCATGAGTGTTCTCAAGCAATCTTACTGTATCCTCTTCAGTCTCTATTACTGTTCCCATATGATGATGATAAGCAAGCGGCATACCTTCATCTTCAAGATATTTTCCCATTTCTGAAATTTTTTCATAGTATTTTTTAGACTCTTCAAAATCCATTTGAGGTCTAGTAGATAGTTTTCGATTTGGATCCCCTTGAATAGAACCAGAAACTTCAGCAAAAACCATGCAAGGTGAATTACAATCTTTAAAAAGTTTTAACTGATCTTGAATAACTTTTTTTTCTTCATTAACACTATTTGTTCTTAAATTAGCTCCATACCAACCTGAGCAAAGATTTAGATTAAATTCATTAAGTTTAGGAATTAATTCTTCTGATTTTTTTGGAAATTTACCACCAGACTCAATTCCAATAAATCCTGCCTGACTAGCTTCAGACAAACATTGTTCTAAAGGAGTATCACCACCCAATTCTGGCATATCATCATTACTCCATGCAATTGGTGCAATTCCTAATTTTACTGTCATACAAATTATTTAAAATTTAAATTCTTTTAGAATATGATGTTTTGTGCATCAAGAAAATTATATTTGAAATTGATGTTTAATTCATCATTAAAAATGTTTCTTGATTTTGTTTTTTAATTCTGTTCTATATTCCTATGCTTAATTTTTCTTTGATGGGTGCGGGAAGAATTGGAAAAATGCATGCTAAATTTATAGCATCTCATCCCAAAGCAAAATTAAAATACATATATGACGTTAATTCTCAATTTGCTGAAGAAGTAGCAAAATCAACAGGATGCTCAATTGCATCTTCACCAGAGGAAGCAATAAATTCAGATGATGTAGATGCAGTTCTTATAGCTTCTGCAACACCAACTCATACACAATTTATTACTATGGCAGCAAAAGCAGGAAAGGCAATTTTTTGTGAAAAGCCAATTGATTTAGATATTAATAAAGTAAATGAATGCATGGAAAATATAAAAGGAATAAACGTTCCTATCCAAATTGGCTTTAATAGAAGATTTGATGCCAGCCATGCAAAGGCACAACAAGCAAGAATAAAAAAAGAAATTGGCGAATTGGAAATGGTTGTTATCACAAGTAGAGATCCTGAGCCTCCAGGCATTGACTATTTAAAAGCTGCCGGAGGATTCTTTAGAGACACCACTATCCATGATTTTGATTTAACTAGATTTATTTTAGGGGACGATCCTGTGGTTCAAATATCCGCATTTGGAGATGCTTTGTTTGATAAAAATGCACAGCAGGAAAAAGATCTAGATACCGCAATGTTTATTTTAAAATCAAAAAAAGGTGTTTTAATACATATTAATAACTCTCGAAGAGCAGTTTATGGATACGATCAAAGATTAGAAGTATTTGGAAGTAAAGGTATGGTAATTTCAAACAATCAAACCCCCACTTCTTTAGAAAGATACACAAGCACTTCAACAAATGAAAAAGAGCCCATACATTTCTTTTTTATTGAAAGATACGAGCAAGCTTACAGAGATCAATTTAACGAGTTTGTAAAATGTGTTGAAGATAAAACAAAACCATTAGTTGGATTTGAGGATGGTCGAAATGCTTTAATAATTGCCAATGCTGCCTATGAATCGTTTGAAAGTGGCAAAGTAATAGATGTAAAATTCTAAAATGAGTATTCTTTCTTTAAATAATATTGAAAAAAATTTTGGAGCTATACAGGCTTTAACGGGAGTTAGTTTTGATATTAAAGAAGCCGAAACCGTAGGATTAATGGGAGATAATGGAGCAGGTAAATCTACACTGTTAAAAATTATAGCTGGTAATTTTAAACCCTCAGGTGGTGAAATAAAGTTTGAAAATAATACTGTGTCATTTGAAAAACCAATAGATGCAAGAAAATCTGGTATAGAGGTAGTTTATCAAGACTTAGCTCTTTGTAATCATTTAACTGCAGCATCTAATGTGTTTTTAGGTAGAGAGATACAAAAAGGTATTTGGCCATTTAAATATTTGGATTATCCAGCAATGTTTAAAAAATCTTCTGAATTATTTGAGGAACTTAAATCTGAAACTCGGCCAAAAGATCTAGTTATGCAAATGTCTGGAGGACAAAGACAGGCTGTGGCAATTGCAAGAACAAGGCTTACAAATCCTAAATTAGTTTTAATGGATGAACCCACTGCAGCAATTAGTGTTAGACAGGTTGCTGAAGTATTAGATCTTATAAAAAGATTAAAAGATCAAGGAATAGCTGTAATGTTAATTAGTCACAGAATGCCAGATATATTTGAAGTATGTGACAAGCTAGTAGTATTAAGACGAGGTGAAAAAGTTTGTGAAAAAAATATAAAAGATTCTTCTACAGAAGAAGCAACAGGCTTAATTACAGGGGCAATAGATAAAGTATGAGTTCAGTAAAATTTAATCAGGAAATAATCTCCAAGACAGAAAAAAATTTATTTCAAAAACTTGTTTCTGAACAATCTTTTTGGGTAACAATAGCTTTATTTGGGATTTGTTTTATTATGTTTTTTGTAGAAGATGCTTTTTCTAGCAAAGATAATCTTTTTAATATTACACGAAACTTTTCTTTCATCGGAATAATGGCAATTGGAATGACATTTGTGATTATTACAGCTGGGATAGACTTGTCAGTTGGGTCAATTATGGGTGTCACAGGAGTTATATGTGGTTTATTTTTGGATGCTCAATTTTTACCTGAATGGTATTCCAAAGCTTCATATTTTGAAGGAGTATACGTTTGGGTATCAATAATTTTAGCTTTACTTGCAGGTACTTTAATTGGTGCAGTAAATGGATATTTAATTGCTTATCTTAAACTTTCTCCATTTGTGGTCACTTTAGGAATGATGGCTGCAGCGAGAAGTTTAGCTTTAGTGGTTTCAAACAATAAAATGTTTTATGAATTTGGACCTAAAGATGAAATGTTTTATGAAATTGGAGGAGGTTCAATGCTAGGTCTTGCTAATGCAACTTGGTTATTAATATTTCTTACAATAGTTATGGGTTTAGTATTGAAATATACCTCCTACGGCAAACATGTTTTTGCAGTTGGTAGCAATAAAAAGGCGGCTGAATTATCTGGAATTAATACAAGATGGATTGAAATGTCCGTATACATGATCAGTGGATTATTTGCTGCAATTTCTGCGGTTATGATAGTTGGATGGATGGGGTCAGTAACTAATGCTTTAGGTTACACTTATGAGTTAAGAGTAATTGCTGCAACAGTCATAGGTGGTGCTAACTTAATGGGCGGTGTTGGTGGCACTTTTGGAGCATTTATTGGTGCTGCATTAATGGAAACAATTAGAAACAGCCTTCTAATGGCTGGAATTGACCCTTACTGGCAAGGAACGTTTTTAGGTATATTTATCGTGGGTGCAGTTTGGTTAGAAAAAGTTAAAAATAAAAAGAATTAGTTAATAAACTTTCTTATCCATACAATTATATCTATTGAAAATTAATATATCTGAAAAAAAAGAATTTTGATTACCTGGATTTTTTTCAAAATCTAAAATTTTATCAAATGCAACTTTGATTTCTAATTCAACATCATGGCCTATAACAAAATCCATTTTATTATTTTCTAAAAGATTTCTAGAATTTTTATTTAGTTCATGACCTACAAATACAATATGATCTTTTACATTCATTTCACTAATTGCTTTTGAGACACCTAAATTTCCTCCAGCAATATTATAAATTCCTAACGGTGGTCCATTTTCTTTAATATATTTTTTTACATATTTGTAACTTTGTTCCGATGTATCTAAATTAAAAACACTTTCTTTGATTTTAAGATTTGGAAATTCTGATCTTAATACTTTTCTAAAACCTAGTTCTCTTTCTTGTTGACACCTGTATGGCATACTCATAACCATCAAAATTGA
Source organism: Candidatus Pelagibacter sp. HIMB1715 (assembly GCF_052047595.1). NCBI lineage: Bacteria > Pseudomonadati > Pseudomonadota > Alphaproteobacteria > Candidatus Pelagibacterales > Candidatus Pelagibacteraceae > Candidatus Pelagibacter > Candidatus Pelagibacter sp. HIMB1715. The sequence goes on from NZ_JBNAJY010000005.1 coordinate 49,757, forward strand.
ACCTAATCTTTTCCCAACATTTTTTCCAATTATATTTGCAGCAGTAGATCCAGCATTAGACTGATTATTACCTATATAAGCTGTTCTGCTCAAATTTGGAAAATCAGTGGTTAATGTAATCACAGGTTTTCCTTCACTTATAATTTTACTTAGCTCGTTAATTATATTTTGGTCCTCTTGAGAAACTATAATCACTGCATCAAAACTTGCAGTTTCTCTTAAAATTTTAACAAATTGAATAGGTTTAAATTCTTTTGCAGGAATAAAATGTTTTATCAAATTAAACTTATAAATTTCATTATTAATATTATCTAAACTCTCCTCAAGAGTCTTGTTGTACGAAGGTCCTGATTGACAACAAATTAAAATATTTTTAGTTTGATTTTTATTATTTCCGTTTTGAAGGTTATTTAAAATATTTAAGATTTTATCTTTAGTTTTTTTACTCACCCCTTTTCTGTTATTCAAAACTCTATCTACTGTAGCTGTACCATATCCTGATTCGTCAGAAATTTTCTTTATAGAAACATTTTTCCAATGATTTTTCATGTAAACATCGTATCATGAACTGATGTAAAATCAATCATTTGATGTATCACTTTTTAGTTGAATCACATCATTTTACTTGAATCGTAGACTCATTCTAAATAGTATTTGTTAAATAAATTAACTAACTAAGAGAGAGAGAAATATGAGAAAAACAATAATTGCAATGTTAGCATTTATTTTTGTATCAATTTCTGGAATTTCATATGCAGCTGATAAAGTTTTTGCATTAGTTCCAAAAGCTATGAACAACCCGTTTTTTGATTTGGCGAGAGATGGTTGTAAAGTTGCTGAGAAAGAAATTGGTGGGATAGAATGTTTATACATTGGACCTGGAGAGCATACTGAGCAAGAACAAGTTCAAATTGTTCAAGATTTAATAGCTAAAGGTGTTGATGGAATTGCTGTTGCATCTTCTAACGCAGCTGCAATGGCAAAAGCTGTTAAAGGAACAGATATTCCAATCATTACTTGGGACTCAGATCTTTTAACTAAAGATGCTGGTTTAAGAGCAGCTTATGTTGGAACAAAAAACTATGACATTGGTGTATACCTTGCACAAATCGTTATGATGTTAAAACCTAACGGTGGTGAAATTTGTATACAATCTGGTGGTGCTGCAGCTGCAAACCACAATGAAAGAATGTCAGGTATAAGAGATACTATTGCTGGAAGAGCAGATTCAGGAACTTATCCTAGTGCGGCTCTTAAAGGTGAAAATGGATGGACTGAAGCTAGCGGATGTCCTTTGTACACGAATGACGATTTCCCTCTTTCTGTACAGCAGATGGAAGATATCTTTGCGAAACATCCTAACCTAACTGCATTTGTACCAACTGGAGGTTTTCCTCAATTCGTATCTAAAGCTTTTAGAAGAGTTACTGAAAAGCATGCAGATAGAATTAGTTCTATGAAAACTGCAGTAGTAATTGCAGATACTCTTCCTATGCAAATGGAAGATTTAGATGCTGGAAGAACTCATGGTCAAGTAGGTCAACAGCCATATATGATGGGCTACAAAGCTATGTATGTTCTTAAAGACATAGTAGATGGTAAAGCATTAAAATTTGACAACCCATCACTAAAAGCAATCTATACAGGTCTTGATGTTTGTATGAAGCCAAACATTGGATCTTGTATTGCAGGATAAAATCATTATTCTTCTTAAAAGTTTCTAAGCCCAATTTTATATTGGGCTTAGTTATCTGTACAAATTAAAATTTTATGACTAATAAATATATATCTGATCAAGCTAACCAGTTTAAAAATAAAATAATAATTGTAACAGGAAGTACTCAAGGTAGTGGAGCTGAGACAGCAAAATTACTTGCAAGTAGAGGTGCCAAAGGAGTAACTATCTGTGGTAGGAATAGTGATAAAGGAAATAAAGTAAAATCTGAAATAGAAAGTATAGGCGCGGAATGCTTATACGTTCAAGCAGATTTAGAAAAACTTGAAGATTGTAAAAAAATAGTTTCTGAGACTGATAAAAAATTCAATACTGTAGATAGTTTTATTAATGTTGCTGCTTTTACAGAAAGAGGAACGATCTTAAGCACAACAGAGGAGAATTATGACAAAAATTTTAATGTAAATGTAAAAGCTCCACTTTTTATGATGCAAGACGTTATAAAAATAATGATTAGAGATAAAAAAAAAGGAACTATTGCTCATATTTTATCAATGGCCGGATATAGTGGTATGCCTTTCTTAACCGCTTACAGCTCTTCTAAAGCAGCATTAGCTATAATGATTAAAAATGTTGCAAATTCAGTATCTGGGCACCAAATAAGAGTGAATGGTGTAAATTTAGGTTGGACAGATACGCCAGCAGAAACAGTAATTCAAAAAAAATTTCATAATGCAGATGATGACTGGCTAAAAAAAGCTGAAGCCAAAGTTCCATTTAAAAGATTAAACAAACCTTTGGATGTTGCTAAGATCTTAGCTTTCTTGTGCTCAGATGAGTCGGGTATTATGACTGGAAGTATTGTTGATTTTGATCAAACAGTTGCAGGATGGCATTCTTATTCAGCATATGACACTAAGATTTTAGATGAAAGCATTTTGGGAGAGTGAACCTAATTTATAATAACTTATGAAAGTTATTGATTCACATCAACATTTTTGGGATCCTTCAAGGGGTGATTATCATTGGATGCCAAAAGACAATCCAATATTAAATCAAAAATATGAAGTTAAAGATTTAATTCAAGTTTCTGACTCAATAGATTTACACAAAACTGTTTTAGTTCAAGCTGCAGCAACTAATGCAGAAACTGAATATATGTTAAATATTGCTGAAGGTTCTGATTTAGTTTGTGGAGTTATTGGTTGGGTGAATTTTGAAGACCAAAATCAATTAGAACAATTAAAAATTTTCTCAAAACATCCTAAATTTCTTGGAGTAAGACCTATGATACAAGATATTCCAGATGAAAATTGGGTTTTAAATAAAAATTTTGATACTTTTTTTAAAAATATAATTAATTTAGATTTAAGCTTTGATGCACTAGGATTTCCAGTGCACCTAGAAAATTTTTACAAAATTGCTACAAAATATCCTTCTCTAAGATTTATCATAGATCATTTAATGAAACCAAAAATCTGTAATAATAAACAAGAAGAATTTATTCATTGGCAAAAAGGTATGAACAAATTATCTAAGCTAGAAAATGTATATTGTAAATTTTCTGGAATGGTCACAGAAGCCTGCGAAAATTGGACTGAGCAAGATCTAAAACCATATGTAGATGAGATATTAAATCTATTTACTGATAAAAAAATTTTGTGGGGATCTGATTGGCCTGTCTGTAACTTAAGAACAAATTATTCAGGATGGTATAATGCAGCAACAAATTTACTTAAAGATTTAAGTATAGATGAAAAACAAAACATCTTTTATAATAATGCAAAAAAGTTTTATAAACTTAAAATATAATTTATGAAAAAAAATAAAATCAAAGATACTGGCGTTGAAGTCACTGAATTGAGTTTTGGAACCTCCTCTTTAGGTAGTATGCCAGATACTTACGGTTATGAAGTACCTGAACAAAGAGCTCAGGAAACACTAAAAAGATTTTTTCAAGGTCCTGTAAATATGCTTGATACATCAAGAAATTATGCAATGGGAGAGAGTGAAAAAAGAATTGGTATGGCAATAAAAGAAAATGGTGGGTGGCCAGAAAAATTTGTCTTATCAACTAAGATCGATAGAAATATGGATACATTAGTTCTTGATAAAAAAAGAACAAGGGAGTCTGTTGAAGAAAGTTTAAAAGCTTTAAACGTTGATTCTGTAGATGTATTATTTCTTCATGACCCAGAATATGTAAAAGATATTAATGACGTAACTAAAAAAGATGGGGCATTGGATGAATTGTTTAAAATTAAAGAAGAAGGTTTGGCAAAAGCAGTTGGTTTAGCAATGGGAAGAATAGATATTATGTTCCCTATCTTAAAAAAGTGGGACTTTGATGTCATAATAAATCACAACAGATACACTTTGTTAAATAGAGAAGCAGATGAAATGTACAGTTATGCTCATAGTAAAAATATATCTATTTTCAACGCTGCCCCTTACGCAGGTGGTGTTTTGGCAAAAGGTCCAAGTAATTTTAAAAAAATAACTTATCAGGATGCTACTGAAGAAAAACTTGCACCTGCTAAAGCAATAGAAAAAGTTTGTAAGAAATATAATGTTGAAATGGGTGCTGCAGCTTTACAATTTTCTATGAAAGATAAAAGAATAACATCTACCATTTGTGGTGTTACTAGTGTTCAGAGTATTGAAAAAAATATTTCTTGGGCTGAAACAGATATACCAGAAGAATTTTGGAATGAAGTTTTAAAATTACCTTACTCAACCAAAGATCCAGAGGCTGAGAGGACATATACTCCAGGCTAAATTTTAAAAAAATTTAAGACAAATAGATTTTATAATTAATTTGAATTAATTGCATAAAGGGTTGGAAACATTTTACCACTTAAATCATCACCGTTTTTATATCCATTAGCTTCCATAATTGATCTTTCTTCTCTAGCCCAATCACCTCTATAAATTATTTTTGAATTTTCTTTTGCCATTCTAAGTGTAAATCTGTTTATGTCTGATTTTGGAGTAGTTTCGTATAAAGCTCCATGCAAAGTCCTAATATCAAAATATACACAATCTCCTACTTCTAAATCCCATTCTAAAAACTCATAATTTTCTTTATTAGAAATTATATCTGGGGTTAATTCGTACTTAACACCATTCACAACTCCTTCTGCTCCATCGACTTTATGACCGTCTTTAAAACGAGTTCTTAGAAATAATTTATCCCACAAATGAGAGCCTTTTATCCAGGCTATAGAATCTTCTTTTCTTACTGGTTCAAGAGGTATCCACAAAACACACATGGAACCTTCAAAATCAAAATAAGAAATATCATGATGAAATGGTGGTTTAGATGTAGAGCCAGCTTCTCTAAAAAACCAATTATCCATTACTAAATTAATCTGCTTAGCATCTAGTAATTCAGAGGCAATTTTAGCTGTAGGTGAATTAAAAACAAAATTTTCAAATTCTTTATGTAAGTTCCATGTCCAAAAATCCTCTAAATAACAAGGTAAATTTGGATCTGTGGTATGATTAGTAAACCTGGGGCTTGGATTATTTTTTGCTTTATTTATTCCAGATCTTAAAAGCTCAATCCATTTGATATCAAATTTATTTCTTAAAAATACCGCTCCATCTCTTTTAAATAGTTTGATCTCATTATCATTTAAAATTTGACTCATAGATTATTTAAGAAATAATACTCAATATATCATATGAATATTCTCAAAGATAGTTTTGGGCGGAGGTTTCCATACATAAGATTGTCAATATCTGATGTGTGTAATTTTAAATGTGGCTACTGTTTACCTGATGGTTATAAGATAGATAAAAGTGATAACAGAACCTTTATCACTAAAGAAGAAATTGGAAGACTTGCAAAAGCTTTATCAGAATTAGGTGTGTCTAAAATAAGATTAACTGGAGGAGAGCCTACAGTTAGAAAAGATTTTTTGGATATAATTAAAATAATTAAAAAAAATTCAGGTATTAAAAAAACTGTAATTACTACTAATGGATATCACTTAGATAGAATTGCAGATGATTTAAATAAGAGTGGTCTTGATGGTATAAATATAAGTATTGATAGTCTTGATCCAAAGACTTTTAGAAAAATTACTGGACATGATAGATTAAATGAAATTTTAGAAGGAATTAAAAAATTACAAAAACTAAATTTTAAAAATATTAAAGTTAATGCTGTCCTTCTTAAAGGCGTTAATGATAAAGAAGAAGATTTTAAAAGTTGGGCTAATTTTATAAAAAATAATCAAATTGATTTTAGATATATAGAATTAATGCAAACTGGAGATAATTTAGATTATTTTAATCAGTATCATGTGTCTGCAAATAAATTTACAGATTATTTAAATAATAATAATTGGGTAATTCAAACATTTGGTAAAGATGCTGGTCCTTCCAAGAATTATATAAATCCTGAATACAAAGGAAAATTTGGTGTTATTGCACCCTACTCAAAAGATTTTTGTAAGAGTTGTAATAGACTAAGAATAACTGCTAAAGGTGATTTAAGATTGTGTTTATTTGGAAATACTGGAATAAATATTAGACACTTGATGCAAAGAGATGACCAAACTGAAGAACTGAAAGATTTAATTTTGAAACAATTAAATTATAAAAAAGAATCTCACTATCTTGAAATAGGGGAAACAGGATTAACAAAAAATCTATCAACAACAGGTGGATAAGATGAAAAATTTAAAGATTGTAACTAACAATGACTTAAAAAACTGGGCAAAAGAAATTTTTGAAAAAAATTCATTTAAAATGATTGATGTTTCTGAAAAAAAAGAAACATTCCGTAGAGCTTTGGCATCAGGAAAAATTTATGTTGGCAAAGAGGTGTTTGAACTTATTAAAAGTAAAAAGATGCCTAAGGGTGATCCAATTACTTTAGCAGAAGTTTCGGCGGTATTAGGTGTTAAAAAAACAAGTGAATTAATACCTTTGTGTCATCCTCTTCCAATAGATCATACGGCTACTAAAATCATAATGAATGAAGAAGATAGTTCACTAGAAGTATACTGTGTGGTTTCCGCTTATGCCAAAACAGGTGTGGAGATGGAAGCAATAATGGGTGTAAATGCAGCTCTGATTACAATTTACGATTTAAGCAAAATTGTAAATCCTCATCTAAAAATAGATAATGTAAAATTATTAATTAAAGAAGGTGGAAAAACTGGATTATGGAAAAATCCAGATGGACTTCCGAATTTTTTAAAAGATTTTTTCTAAACTTTATGAAAGTTAAAATTGAGTTGTTTGGAGCTGCTAGAGATTTTAGTGACCAAAATATATTAGAACTAGATCTGGGTCAAAAAACAACAATCAAGGATATAAGGAATAAAATAATTCAATATGTAGATCAGAAATTTAATGGAAATGAAAATTATATAAAAATCATTAACTCTTCAGCTTTTTGTTCAGAAAAAAATAATATCGTTAGCGACAATTATAAAATCACAAACAATGAAAAAATTGGTATTATTCCTCCAATTGGAGGAGGCTAATGCTTCATACTGACATTGTAGATAGTAAAGTTAAAAAATTATCATTAATTGATGCTGAAAAATTTATAGCATCCAATGATTTTGGAGCTTCATTAATTTTTAGTGGCACAGTTCGTAATCAAAATAATAATAAAAGTGTTTTAGGTATTACATATGATAGCCATGATGCTTTGGTAATAAAAAGTTTTGAGGAAATTTATAATGAAGCTGAAGAAAAACTAAATATAAACTATAAGAGTGTTTTTATTGAACATGCCAAAGGTTACTTAAATTTAGGAGAAATTAGTATTATTATAGCAGTTGCATGTAAGCATAGAGATGAGGCTTATGTTCTATCAAGATATATAATAGAAGAAATTAAAAAAAGGTCTCCTATATGGAAAAAAGAACATTATACAAATAATCAAAGCGATTGGTTAAAAGGTAATCCTATTATTCATGAAAAAAATTAAGTACTCAGAAATAACACCAGAGAAAATTTATAAAAATAGAAGATCTTTTATTAAATCTCTTGGGTATGGTGCAAGTTCTTTAGCGGTAGCTACAATTCCTTTTGCAAGTCAAACTCAAGCTGATGATAGAAATGAACTTACAAGTTATAAAGATATAACAACTTATAATAATTATTATGAGTTCGGTACTTCAAAGAGTGATCCTTATGTTAATTCACAAAATTTTAAAACATCACCATGGACAATAAGTATTGAGGGTGAAGTTGAAAAACCTATCAAAATTTCTATGGAAGAAATAACTGAGGCATTTGTATCTGAGGAAAGAATATACAGATTAAGATGTGTGGAAGGATGGTCAATGGTTATTCCATGGATGGGTTTTTCGTTAAGTAAATTATTGTCAAAAGTAAACCCAACTAGCAAAGCAAAGTATGTTGAATTTGAAAGTGTTTATGATCCTGAACAAATGAAAGGTCAAAGATATCCGGTTTTGAATTGGCCTTATAAAGAAGGATTAAGAATTGATGAAGCAATGCACCCTTTAACTACAGTTGTAACAGGTTTGTATGGTAAAAAGCTTCCAAATCAAAATGGAGCGCCTCTGAGAATATTTATCCCTTGGAAGTATGGTTTCAAAAGTGCAAAAGCAATTGTTAAGATAAAATTTGTAGAAAAAATGCCGACTTCATCATGGATGTGGGCATCTCCACGAGAATATGGATTTTACTCTAATGTTAATCCTAATGTAGATCATCCTAGATGGTCTCAAGCGACAGAAAGAATAATTGGTAAAGATATTTGGGTGCCAAGAGTAAAAACATTGATGTTTAATGGTTACGGAGATGAAGTTGCAAATTTATATACAGGGATGGATCTAAAAAAATATTTTTAATGAGAAAATATTTTAAACCAGGTGTATTTATTTTAAGTACAATTCCATTTTTATTAATTTTTTACAAAATATACTTCAACAAACTCGGACCAGAACCTGTAAAAGAAATTACTCATTTTACTGGAGAGTGGACTTTAATATTTATCTGTCTAACATTAAGTATGACGCCACTTAAAAGGCTAACTAATTTAAATATTTGGATAAGTTTTAGAAGAATGTTGGGATTGTTTGTTTTTTTTTATGCATCTCTTCATCTCCTTACTTACGTAGGTATAGATTATAGATTTAATTTACAGCCGATAATTGATGATGTTCTGAAAAAAAAATACATCTTTATTGGATTTGCAGCATGGGTGTTATTACTTCCATTGGCAATTACATCTTCTCAAATGATGATGAAGTTGCTTAAAAACAATTGGAAAAAATTACACAGATTAATTTACGTAATAGCGATATTTGGAGCTCTTCATTATATATGGTTATCTAAAACAATTTTTTTTAGACCACTAGTATATTTGGTAATAATACTTGTTTTACTTGCTTTAAGAATTAAAATTAAAAATAGGAACGTAAATTATGGATGATAATCTAAAAAAAGAAATTCAATCAGCTACACTTGAAAGATTAATGAAACATTTAGATGAAAGAAAAGATGTTCAAAACATTGATTTAATGAATTTAGCTGGATTTTGCAGAAATTGTTTGTCTAGATGGTATAGAGAAGAAGCTGAAAAAAAAGGAGTAGAAATATCAGATCCTGATGCAAGGCAGCATATTTATGGAATGCCCTACTCTGAATGGAAAGAAAAATATCAGAAGTAACTTTCTATTCAATTCTAGTTAATGTTTGCCTATTTAAGTCTATTTATTGTTTCATTTTTAGCTGCAACAATACTTCCTTTTTCATCTGAGGCTATATTAGCAACTTATCTGTTATCAGAAACTTATAACAAATTTTTGTTAATATTTTTTGCAAGTTTTGGAAATATTTTAGGATCTATCTTCAATTGGTTTCTAGGAATTTATTTCTTGAAATTTCAAGATAAAAAATGGTTTCCTTTTACTAAAACACAAATTGATAGATCATCCAGGTGGTTTATAAAGTATGGTAAATGGTCTTTGTTATTTGCGTGGGTACCAATTATTGGTGACCCTATTACTTTTATTGCTGGAACGATGAGAATTAAATTTTTAATTTTTTTATTACTTGTGAGTTTTGGAAAAATAATGAGATATTTTTTTATTTCTCTTTTAGTCTAGGAAACAATTCAACAAAATTACAAGGTTTATGATTAATATCTAATTGATGTTTAAGGATACCGTCCCAAGCATCTGTTACTCCACCTGAGGATCCTGGTAAGGCAAATATGTATTTACCATTTGATAGAACTGCACAAGCTCTAGATTGAATTGAAGACGTACCAACTGTTTTTAAACTAATAGTCCTAAAAACTTCGCCAAATCCTGGAATATGTTTATCTGCTATTTCATCAACAGCCTCGGGTGTAATATCTCTTCCAGTTAAACCTGTGCCACCAGTTGTAATGATAACATCAATATCTTTATGATTAGTCCAGTCTTTTAGAATTTTAACTATATCTGCTTTATTATCTTTACAAATTTTTCTGTCAATTAATTGATGATTGGCCTCTTTAATTTTTTCAACCAAGATCGCACCAGATTTATCGTTATCAATTGTTCTTGTATCTGTTACAGTTAGTAAAGCTATATTTACAATCATAAATAAATTTTTTTAATGATTATACTTACAATATTTTTTTTTATAACTGCAATATTATATTCAAGTATAGGATTTGGTGGTGGCTCTACTTATCTTGCTTTACTTTTAATTTGGGATCTCCCTTACTATATTTTTCCAATTTTAGCTTTGATTTGTAATATTATTGTAGTCTCTGGAAATTCTATAAATTTTTTAAAATCAAAGAATATTAATTTTAATTTACTTTACCCTTATTTAATTGGTTCTATACCTTTTGCTTTTATCGGAGCATCTATCTCAATTGACAAAAATTTATTTGAGATTCTACTTTTCTTCATTTTAATATTAGCTGGAGTTTTTTTACTTATTGAAAGTAAATCATTTAACAAAAAAGAAATTGTTGTTAAAAAAATACCCTTTATATTATCAATATTAATAGGATCGATAATTGGTTTTATATCTGGTTTGGTTGGAATTGGCGGTGGGATATTTTTAAGTCCTATACTATTTTTGATGAAAGCAGGATTTCCAAAGCATATAACAAGTTCTGCATCCTTGTTTATTTTAGTAAATTCAATTTTTGGTATAAGTGGACAATTAACAAAGGATATAGTCTTCAACGAATTTCTAAATTACTGGCCACTATTTATTGCTGTATTAATTGGAGGCCAAATTGGAAGTTTTTTAAATATAAAATTCCTATCTAACAAAATATTAGCTCTGATGACTTCATTCTTAGTAATTTTTGTTGCTATAAGGATGGGCATAACACTTATAGCATAAGTTGAATTAATTATTTTTTGATATATTTAATCTCTCATGAAAAATTTTAAACCATTTGGTCCTTCAATAGGAAAATCTAAAATTTCTAAAAAATTTTTAGAAAAAATTAACAAGGAAGTTGATACAAAAATCTTCTCAAAATTAAATGATTATAGTCCAAAACTAGCAAGTCAAATTAGAAAAGAAGTTCAAATTTCTAAAAGTTTTATAAAAAAAAATTTGGAAAAAGAATTAATAAAAAATATTAAAATTTTTCTAAACAAAGAAAATATTAAAAAAATTAAAGAAATTAAAATTTTAAACCTATGGGTCGTTAGCCAATACAAAAATGAGTATAATCCTATACATTATCATGAAGGAGACTTATCGGGTGTTGGTTATTTGAAAATTCCAAAACATATGACAAAAAATAAAAATGTTAAAAATAAAAAAATAAAAACCAATGGTACGATTGATTTTATTAATGGGCAAAAAGCTTTTCTTTCAAAAAGTATTTTTAATTTGATACCAAAAACAGGCGATCTTTTAATATTTCCCAATTACTTAATGCATACAGCCTACCCATTTAATATTGAGGAAGAAAGAAGATCATTTTCTTTCAATGCTAAAATTATTTTTAAAAAATAATTTACAAATTTTAATATTATTATATAAATCTACCAGCCGATTTGATCCTATTGCGGGCATAAACTGCTAAAATGGAAATTCCCAATAGATCTAATTAGCAAGGTAGTTGAACTATATTGTGCACCTGCATCTAGCTTAAGCACTAAAAAAGTGAGGGTAAAATGAATAAGGATTTTTTTAAAACAACAAAAATTTTAGATGGTGGAATGGGTCAAGAATTATTGGCCAGAGGTATGGAGCCCAAGGGAACTTTGTGGAGTGCAAATGCTTTAATTGAAGAAAAATACCACGACTTAATACTTAACATTCATAATGATTTTATTAAATCGGGAGCTGATGTAATTGTAACTACAACTTTTACAACGAGAAGAAAAAGATTGAGAGAAAATGGAATAGAAGATCAATTTAAATTCTTAAATCAAAAAGCCTGTGAAATTGCACAAAAAGCTAAATTAAATAATCCACATATTAAAATTGCAGGAGGACTCCCGCCTCAAGATTTGACATATGAAGAAGACAAGAGAAGTGAAAAAGAAATTACAAAAGATCATTTGGAATTAGCAGAAATACTAAACCCTTCAGTAGATTTTTTCTATTTTGATGTATGGAGCAGTATCAAAGAAATTAGATGTGGAATAGAAGCTATTAAAAAATTTAATAAACCATACTTGGTTGGGGTTCATATTTCTGAGGGAAACTCTTTACCAAGTGGAGAAAAAATTTCTGAAATTAATTCAATAATTACCGAAAATTGCCTAGGAGTAATTCTAGCATGTGTTTCGCCTGAAAGTTATGAGAATAATTTAGATGAAATTCAAAAACTTAAAGTTCCATTTGGTTTCAAATTAAACGGATTTGTCACAACTAAACCAAAAGGTGGTTATACTTCTCAATATAAAGAGAATGATGGATCTAACCCCAATAGTTTTTTAGGTCAAAGAAAAGATTTAGATCCTGAAAAAATATCAATTTTTGCAAAAAAATTTAGAGAAAATGGAGCAACTATTCTTGGAGGATGTTGTGAAACTAGGCCTTCACATATAGAGGCAATAAAAAACACTATTTAAATTTTGTACCTTTTCTTACAAAATAGATACCTGTAGCAACTGCTATCAATGAAATTATAACTTTAATAGTAACCAATTCTTTTAAAAAGATATAACTTAAAATAGTTCCAAATATTGGAATTAAATAAGATACTTGAGATTGAAAAATTAAACCATTGTTAATTAAAATTCTAAATCTCAATAACCAGGCAATTCCAGTAGATACCAAACCAAGATAAATAACTGAAATAGTAGAATCTAATCTTGGTACAGTTTTCCAAGGTTGTTCAATAAAACATACTAAAGGTAATAATATAATAGTAGCCCAAATCAAAATTGAACTTGTTACATTTTCATTTTTTTTCTTACTTATTTTTAAAGTTAAAAGGCCTCCAATTACATAACAAGTAGCACCTAACAAAATTAATAATGCTGAAGTAAAGTTATTTTCATTAATTAATAAATTATCTGAAAATAAATAAACTATTCCTGAAAATCCAATTAGAACTCCTGTTGTTCTAATTAAATTAAATTTTTCATTTTTGGTGTAAAAATGTCCTAGTACTACTGAGCTAAGTGAAGTTGATGACATTAAAATTGCTGCTAAGTTACTTTGAACAGATTTAACTCCATATGCTATTAAAAAAAATGGAGCTACTAAATTTATAAATCCAATCATTGCAAACCAATGCCAATCTTTTGAAAATGCCTCGATTTTAATTTGTTTGTAAAAGCAAAGTAGTAAAACTGGAATTGAACCAAAAAAAACTCTTAGAAATGCAATCGTAACAGGTCCAAACGAGTAGGTTGCTATTTTAATATTAAAAAAAGCAGATGCCCAAATCAATGCTAACAACGTTAATAAACTATAATCAATTAGTTTTGGTTCTCTCATTCAATAATATCTTCTGGTGTTCCGTTTGTTATTTCAATTAACTTATTATAATTTATTTTGAAAACAGCATTTGGATGTCCAGCTGCACCAAATATATCTGGGAATCTTTCAAGACTTTTATCAATAAAGATTTTGCATCGCTTCAAGTGCCCTACTGGAGACACTCCACCAATTGTATATCCAGTGTTTTCTTTAACTGCCTCAGGAGATGCCATAGACACATCTTTTTCATTGAGAATTTTTTTTAACTTATTTAACGAGCAACGCTTGTCTCCAGATACCAAGCTTAATATATAGTTGTCACCTGCCCTAAAAAGTAAACTTTTAACAATAGCACCAACGTTGCAACCCAAAGCTGTAGCAGCATCATTGGCCGTTCTTGCTGTTTTTTCTAAGACGATAACATTTAAATTTTGATCAAATGTTTTAAGAGCTTTTTCTGCCCTTTTTACCGGTTCTTTATTTAGTATTGATTCCATTGAATTTATAAAATTCCCTAATTTGATTGAGTAGATACACTACTTATGTAAAAAATGCATAGGTGTTATTTATTAAATAAGCATTATTTTTTAACTTTTTTTTGCTAATTAAGCTCCATCAAAATTACATAGGAGACAAAATGAGTACAGAAAACGTTTTAAAATTTATAAAAGAAAAAGAAGCAGAATTTGTGGATCTAAGATTTACTGATCCAAGAGGAAAACTTCAACATTTAACTATGGATGCATCAATAGTGGATGCCGACATGCTTAATGAAGGAGTGTTTTTTGACGGTTCATCTATTGCTGGATGGAAAGCAATTAACGAATCTGACATGATTTTAAAACCTGATACTGCAAGAATGTTCATGGATCCTTTCACGTCTCATAATACTGTAGTTTTGTTCTGTGATATTTTAGATGCAATCAAAAAAGATCCTTACGAAAGAGATCCAAGAGGAGTTGCAAAAAAAGCAGAGGAATATTTAAAAGCATCAGGTATTGGTGATAAAGCGTTTTTTGGACCTGAGCCAGAATTTTTTGTTTTCGACGATGTAAGAATTAAAAATGACATGAATGAAAGTGGATTTAAAATTGATAGTAAAGAAGGTCCATATAATTCAGGTAAAGAATATGAAAATGGAAATATGGGACATAGACCTCAAATCAAAGGAGGTTATTTTCCTGTGCCACCTGTAGATAGTGAACAAGATATGCGTGGTGAATATTTAAAAAATTTAAAAGAAGTTGGCATCAAAGTTGAAAAACATCACCATGAAGTTGCTCCAAGTCAACACGAACTTGGTATGTATTTTGGAACCTTAGTTGACCAAGCAGATAATGTTCAGCTTTATAAGTATGTAGTTCAAATGGTAACACATTCATTTGGGAAAACTGCAACCTTCATGCCAAAACCAGTTGCAGGTGATAATGGTTCAGGTATGCATATTCACCAATCTATTTGGAAAGGTGATACTCCTGTATTTTCAGGTGAAGCATATGCAGGACTTTCAGAAACTGCATTACACTATATTGGTGGAATTTTAAAACATGCTAAAGCGATTAATGCTTTTGCTAACTCTACAACAAATAGTTACAAAAGATTAATACCTGGTTTTGAAGCTCCAGTATTATTAGCTTACTCTGCAAGAAACAGATCGGCATCATGTAGAATTCCAATTACTTTAAGTAAAAAAGGTGCAAGATGTGAAATTAGATTTCCAGATGCAGCAGGTAATCCTTACCTAACATTTGCAGCAATGTTAATGGCAGGTATCGATGGAATTAAAAATAAAATACATCCAGGTGAGTCTTTTGATAAAGATTTATATGAATTACCACCAGAAGAAGTAAAAGCTATTCCAACTGTTTGTGGATCTTTAAGAGAAGCAATGGAAAGTTTAGATAAGGATAGAGAGTTTTTAACTCAAGGTGGTGTATTTACTGACGACCAAATCGATGCTTATATAGCTCTTAAGTTTGAGGAAATTCATAAATTTGAACATGCACCTCATCCTGTAGAGTTTGAGATGTATTACAGTAGTTAATATTTAATTACTGTCTGGTTGTTGCAATTGTATCTTTGTTAATACCTTTTTTAACAACGTAATCTTGAGTACCGTTTGCACCGGTCTCAACTTCTTTACGTAAATCTTTAAAGAAAGTTCTTTCTTTGATTGTATCTTTTAGGTTTTTAACAAGATTTTTAAATTCAAATTTGTTCATACCTAAATATATATACTAGGTATGCGTATGATGCAATACTGATATGCGTTAAATGGGAATATTCAACTTTTGCTAGATTTTAAAGGATTCCCCGCATCCACATCTTTCTGTTTCGTTAGGATTATTGAATACAAACGAAGAAGATAGCTCTTCTTTTTTGTAATCCATTTCTGTTCCAAGCAAATACATAATAGCTGCAGAATCAACAAATACTTTCACACCTTTTTCCTCAATGACTTCATCATTTGGATTTACTTCTTTGGTATACTCCATGACGTAAGACATACCAGCACAACCTCCTGATTTAACTGAAACTCTTACACCTAAAGAGTCTTTTTCTGCATTAGACATAATTTCTTTAATTCTTTCCGCAGCATTATCACTTAATTTAATAATTGGATTCATTATAAATTTAACTCCAGTTTTGCAGCTTCTGACATCATGTCCTTATTCCAAGGTGGATCCCAAACTAATTCAAGATCAACGTCCTCAATACCCTCAACTTGCATTGCACCATCTTTAACTTCTTTAGGTAAACTTTCAGCAACTGGACAATTAGGAGTGGTCAAAGTCATTTTAATTTTTGCAAACTTATCATCCTCAACTTTAATATCATAAATCAAACCTAGTTCATAAATATTCACTGGTAACTCAGGATCATAAATTTTTCTAATTTCTTCAATAATTTGATCTTTTTTAGACATAATTAATTTTCTGTTTTAACCTCATCAGTTTTATTATCAAAAGCTGAGACTAGTGTATGCCAAGATAGTGTGGCACACTTTACTCTCATTGGATATTGTTTTACTCCAGATAAACACATTAGTTTTGTTTTTTCATCTTCTTTAAGATTTTCTGATTTAAGCTCAGGATTTTCTTTAATCATCCCCAAAAAATCTTCAACAATTTCTTTTGCTTCATTTTCATTTTTGCCTTTAATTAAATCAGTCATTATTGATGCAGAAGCCATAGAAATGGCACAACCACTACCTTCAAATGAAATATCTTCTACAATTCTTTGACCATTTAATTTTAAATAGACATGAACGTTATCACCACACAGTGGATTATTGCCTTTGGCATCTTTATTAAAATCTTCTGTCTTACGAAGATTCCTTGGATTTTTTCCATGCTCTAAAATTATTTCTTGGTATAATTCTTTTAAATTCATTTTAAGTTAAATATCTTCTTACAGTTATTTATTGCATCATTAAGTTTATCTAAATCTTCTTTAGTATTATATATTCCAACGGAAGCTCGTGCGCTCGCTGGTATATTAAGTTTGTCATGTAAAATTTGACAGCAATGATGACCTGCTCTTATTGCAACTCCGTCTTCATCTAAAATTGTTGCGATGTCATGAGGATGTACACCTTCTAAAGTGAAAGACAAAACTCCACCTTTATTTTTTGGGTTTCCAATTAATTTTACTGAATTATTTTTTTTTAATAATTCTTGGCCATACTCAACTAATTCTGCTTCATGTTTCATAACATTTTCAATACCTACGCTCTCCAGAAATTTAATTGATTGATCAAAAGCAATAACTTGCGCTGTAGCCATAGTTCCAGCTTCATATTTATTAGGTAAATCACCATAGGTAATTCTATCTTTTTTAACCTCTCTAATCATTCCGCCACCGCCTTGGTAAGGAGGAAGTTCATCCAACCACTTTTTCTTACCATAAAGAACCCCTAATCCTGTAGGGCCGTACATTTTATGACAAGAAATTGCATAAAAATCACAATCTAAGTCTTGCATATCTAGCTTTAAATGAGGAGCTCCTTGGCAACCATCTACGACAACTATTATTCCTTTTGAATGTGCTAAATCAGTAATTTCTTTTACTGGTAATATTGCTCCAGTCACATTTGATAGATGAGTAATTGAAATTACTTTTGTATTAGGAGTAATTTTCTTTTCAATTTCTTCTAGTGTAATTTCTCCCTCTTCATTTATTTCTGCAAAATTAATTTTTATATTTTTAGATTTTCTTAAAAAATGCCAGGGTACATAATTAGAATGATGTTCTAGTTCAGTAATTAATATTTCATCACCTTCGTTTAAATGATTTTGACCTAATGTATTTGCAACAAGGTTTAATGCTTCAGTAGCACCTTTAGTAAATACAATTTCATTTTTATCTTTAGCATTAATATATTTTTGAACTGATGTTCTGGTATTTTCATATAAATTTGTTGCAGCAACCGCAAGATAGTGAACACTTCTACCAACATTAGAAAATTGTTTGGTATAAAATTCATTAATTCTATCTACCACTACTTTTGGTTTTTGTGATGAATTTGCACTATCTAAATAAACCAAATCATTATTTTGGATTTTCTCATCAAATATTGGAAATTCTTTTTTAACTTGATCTATGTTCATACATTTATACCTGATAATTTTTTAACTAATTTTTTTACATCTTCATTAGAAATTTTTTCAATTACCTCGTTAAGAAAACCATTTGTTAATAATTTTTTTGATTCTGAATAACTGAGACCTCTAGACATTAAATAAAAAATTGAATTTTCATCAATATTTCCTGATGTAGATCCATGTGAACATTTAACATCGTCTGCATATATTTCTAATTCTGGTTTTGCATTAAATTCAACACTTTCATTTAACAATAAAGCTCTACTTAATTGATATCCATCTGTTTTTTGTGCTTCAGGACTTACAAAAATTTTACCTTGATAAATTCCTTTTGATTTATCATTCAATACACTTTTAATTAATTGATAACTTTTACAATTTTCTTTTTTATGATTAATTACAGTTTTTATTTCATGATGTTTTTCATTTTCTAAATTGATAATTCCATTTAATGCAATAGAACCATATTCATCATTTAGATTACAATTGATATCTTGCTTTATAAATTTAGAACCTTCTGATAAAATAAAGTATTCTAAATGACTATTTTTAGATAAATTAATATCTTTGTTGAAATACTTTATATTTTCCGAAGTATTTGAATCTAGATTATAATTTTTTAAAATTGAATTCTCTCCAATCTTAATTTTTTGTCTAAAATTAATAAAATTTTTTTCAGAATTTTCATTTAAAAAATTAACTACACACAATGAACTGTCATCTTCTAAATTAATATCTACTCTAGAATTAATTGCAGAAGATTTTATACCTTCACTTAAATAATTAAATAAAACCAATGGTTTTTTAACATTGTAACTTTTTTTAATAGTAATTTTTGAAACACTGGTAAGAAAGGCTGAATTTAAATTTAAAAGAGTATTTTGATAAATAGTGTCATCTAAGTCTAAATTCTGATCAACTAAGATTTTATCTTTATCTTCATGTTTAAAATCAAAATCATGTAATTTTCCATCAACAAAAGTTATTTTATTATGTTCAAAATCTAGTGGAAAATCTTTTTCTTCAAAAACTTTTTTTTGATCAACAATAAAGTTTAAATTGTCAAAATTTTTTGAAATTATTTGATTTATATCAGAAAATTTCCAATCCTCATTTCTTTTATTTGGTAAACCTTTTTCAAAATAATTATTAAAATTTTCTTGTTTAATTTTTTTCTGACTATCAGAAAAATTATTTAGACTAATAATTTTATCAAAATTTAATTTAAGTTCATTTTGCATTAATTAAAATCCTCATAACCTACTTTTTCTAATTCTTTTGCTAATTCAAAATCACCTGATTTTATAATTTGTCCATTTTTAAGAACATGAACAAAATCAGGTTTGATATAATCTAATAATCTTTGATAGTGAGTTATTATTAAAAAAGAATTGTTTTTATTTCTTAGTGAATTAACTCCTTCTGAAACTATCCTTAAAGCATCTATATCTAATCCTGAATCTGTTTCATCTAGAATTGATAATTTTGGATTTAAGATAGACATTTGTAAAATTTCATTTTTTTTCTTTTCTCCACCTGAAAATCCAACATTAAGTTGTCGGTTTAAAATTTTTTCATCAAATTTAAGCTCTGCAGATTTTTCTTTTATTAATTTTAAAAACTCAATTGCATCTAGTTCTTTTTCGCCTCTAGCTTTTTTAATTGCATTTATTGAAGTTTTTAAAAAAGTATTTGTATTAACACCTGGTATTTCCATTGGATATTGAAACGCTAAAAAAATTCCTTTATGAGCTCTTTCTTCTGTTTCTAATTCTAATAAGTTTTCTCCATCAAATGTAACTTTACCATTTATTTCGTAACCTTTTTTGCCTGACAAAATATTTGATAATGTGCTTTTTCCAGATCCATTTGGACCCATAATTGCATGAACTTCTCCTGGTTTAATATCTAAATTTAAACCTTTTAATATTTCTTTTTCATCAATCTTTGCTTTAAGATTTTCTATTGATAACATCTATCCAACACTCCCCTCTAAACTAATACCTACAAGTTTTTGTGCTTCTACTGCAAATTCCATTGGTAACTGCTGCAGAACTTCTTTGCAAAAACCGTTTACAATTAAACTAACTGCTTCTTCTTGATTTAATCCTCTTTGATTACAGTAATATAGTTGTTCATCACTAATTTTTGATGTTGTTGCTTCATGTTCTATATTTGATTTAAGATTTTTGTTCTTGATATAAGGAATTGTGTGAGCTCCACATTTATTACCCATTAATAAAGAGTCACATTGAGTAAAGTTTCTAGAATTATCAGCTTTTGAAGATATATCTACTAATCCTCTGTACATCATATCTGATTTACCTGCTGAAATTCCTTTTGAAATTATTTTACTTTTTGTATTTTTTCCTAAGTGTATCATTTTAGTTCCAGTGTCAGCTTTTTGATGATTGTTTGTAATTGCTATAGAATAAAATTCACCTACAGAATTATCACCTTTCAAAATACAACTTGGATATTTCCAAGTAATTGCTGAACCAGTTTCTACTTGAGTCCAAGAAATTTTAGAATTTTTACCTTTGCATAATCCTCTTTTAGTAACAAAATTATATATTCCACCTTTTCCATCTTTATCTCCTGGATACCAATTTTGAACTGTTGAATATTTTATTTCTGCATCGTCAAGAGCAATTAATTCAACATTAGCTGCATGCAATTGATTTTCATCTCTCATTGGAGCTGTACATCCTTCTAGGTAGCTCACATAACTTCCTTTATCAGCTATGATTAATGTCCTTTCAAATTGTCCTGTTTCTGATGCATTGATCCTAAAGTAAGTAGACAGCTCCATAGGGCATTTAACATTTTCTGGAATGTATACAAATGAGCCATCAGTAAAAACTGCAGAATTAAGAGTTGCAAAAAAATGATCAGTTGTAGGAATAACTGATCCAAGATATTTTTTAACTAATTCAGGATGTTTTTGAATAGCTTCAGACATCGAACAAAATATAATTCCTTGCTTAGTAAGTTCTTCTTTAAAAGTAGTTGCAACAGAAACAGAGTCGAAAACTGCATCTACAGCAATACCATTTAATCTTGCTTGCTCTTGAAGAGGAATTCCTAATTTTTTATATGTCTCTAATAATTTAGGATCAAGATCATCTAAACTTTTTGGTTTATCTTTCATGCTTTTGGGAGCTGAGTAATAGTAAAGATCCTGATAATCTATTTTAGGATATTTTGGTTTCTGCCAATCAGGCTCTTTTAATTGTTTAAATCTTTCAAAAGCTTTTAATCTAAAATCTAACATCCATTGAGGCTCTTTTTTAATATTGGAGATAAATTTTATTACATCCTCATTTAAACCCTTAGGGGCTTTTGTATTTTCTATATCTGTTGAAAAACCATATTTGTAATCTTTCAAACTATCTATTTCTTTCTGCCTACTATCCATACTATGCTCTGTTCTCTTTATTATTTTTTAATAAGTCGTTTAAGCTTTTATTTTCAAAGAAAGTATTAATATGAACCTCAAGTTCATCCCATAGATTGTGTGTAATACATTTTGTAGCTTTACCATTACAACCTTTTTTAGATTCTTTTTTACACTGAACAGTTTTAACTTTCTCATCTACTGCATTGAAAATATTTGTAAGTTTTATTTCACTTGGATCTTTTGATAAAATGTAACCTCCTTGATTACCTCTAATACTTTTTACAATTTGATTTTTTTTAAGTTTTGAAAATATTTGCTCCAAAAAATCTAATGAAATTCCTTGTCTTAAAGAAATATCTCTTAATGATACAGGATTGATATTATCAAACCTTGCTAGATCAACTAATGCCATTACGGCATATCTTCCTTTTGATGTTAGTTTCATTTTTACCCTTAAAATGTGAGTTTTTATACATACCCGACTAAAATGGTCAAGTTTATAAAGTAAAAAAAAGACTACCATTTTGTCGCTCAGTTGTGATAAACGTACCTTTTTTTTTAGAACAATAATCAATTGCATATATGGATAATAAAATTTTAGAAATTTTTATACCTGGCCCTGCTGGTAGATTAGAAGCTAAATATTATAAAAGTAAAAAAAATACTTCTCCTATTGCATTAGTTCTACAGCCTCATCCACAGTATGGGGGAACTATGAATAATAAAGTAGTTGTAGATACATTTCATACATTCATGGAAAATGATTTTTCAGTTTGTAGAGTAAACTTTAGAGGAGTTGGGAAAAGTGATGGAGAATTTGATAATGGTCAAGGTGAACTGGCAGATGCTGCAGCAGCACTAGATTGGTTGGAAAGAGAAAACTTTGATAATTCGCAATGTTGGGTATCAGGATTCTCTTTTGGTTCTTTGATTGCAATGCAGCTGCTTATGAGAAGACCGGAAATAAATAGATTTATAGCCATATCTCCACAACCTAATGTCTATGATTTTTCTTTTTTATCTCCATGTCCAACATCTGGAATGGTTGTTTATGGAAAAAAAGATGAATTGGTGCCAGTAGAATATATTACTGAATTAGATAAAAGATTAAGCGCTCAAAAAGGTATCAAAGTTGAATTCCAAACAATAACTGAAGCAAATCATTTCTTTTCTAAAACTGTTGACGCTTTAACAAAAACTTTAGATAAATATATAAAAAAAGAAACAGCTTTATATTAATAATTATTTGCTAACTTGCCTCCAATGACCGGGGCATTACATCTTGTCGTATTTGGGAAAGAAATTGGTAAATTTAATTTAGATCTGATAGCTAAATAAGCAAACGCTTGGGACTCGATATAATCTCCGTTCAGCTGAAAATTATCTATCATATCGAAATTATTCTTATTTAAATTTGAATTTCTAATAATTGACTCAATCAAAAATTTATTCTTTCGACCTCCACCACAAAATAAATATTTGTTAGAATTATTTTTATTTAAAAATTTTATTCCTTCTGCAATCAAATATGCTGTGAATTCTGTAATTGTTGAACATCCATCTTCTAAAGATAAACCTCTTGCAAAAGATATATCAAATTCTTTTACATCAAGTGATTTTAAATAAGTTTCAATTTTGAAATTATCTATTGCTTGATTTAGAATTAATTGATCAATTTTTCCAGATTTTGCAATCTTACCATCTTTATCAAAGGTAAAATTTGAATTATTCCTGATCCATTCATCTATTAAACAATTGCCAGGACCAATATCATAAGCAATCAAATCATTTTCTATATTATTGGATATATCGTTTACTATTGTAGCATTAGATATTCCTCCAATATTAATAATGCAAATAGGTTGAGCTGAATTATCTTTTTCTTTATTTAAAAAATTATTAACTAATAATCTGTGGTAAATTGGTGTTAGAGGTGCTCCTTGACCATTGTTATCAATATCTGCTTGTCTAAAATCATAAATTACTGGTTTTTTTAATAATTGAGATAACAAATTGCCATCACCTAGTTGTTTAGTAATTTTAATTTGAGGGTTATGGAAAATCGTTTGACCATGAAAACCTATAAAATCAATTTCTATTCCATTTTTTAATTCTATTTTGCTGATCTTTTCAGCATGAAAAATAGTTAAAGTTCTCTCCAAATCACTCAATTCCTTAGAATATTTTGTCAAATCTTCACTACTTTTAATTTTGTCTCTTAAAGTTGATAATTGCCTATAGAGATCAATATCGTACTCAAAGTATTGATCAAAAATTAGTTCTACCTCATCATATCCGTCAGATTTAATTATTGAAACATCGACACCATCCATAGATGTGCCGCTCATTAAGCCCATAGCTGAAAATAATTTTTTTTTCATTGATATTATTTTTAAAAAAAATTTGTATATAGTAACTATAGTCTTATGAATAAATTTTTAAAAGAATTTAAAGATAGAGGATATTTCTATCAATGTACTAGTGAAGCTGACTTATCTAATTTATTAGATAAAGAAAAAATTAAAGCTTATATAGGATTTGATTGTACCGCTGAAAGTTTGCACGTTGGCAGTTTGTTGCAAATCATGTGTTTGAGATTGTTACAAAAAAATGGTCACCAACCAATAGTATTGTTAGGAGGTGGAACAACAAGAATAGGTGATCCCTCAGGAAAAGATAAAACAAGAAAAATTTTAGATGAAAATGAAATTGAAAAAAATATTAAAAATATTCAAAATATCTTAAAAAAATTTCTAGACAGTGACGATCCAAATACTTCACCTATTTATGTCAATAATTATACCTGGCTTAAAGATTTAAATTATATTTCTTTTCTAAGAGATATAGGAAAGCATTTTACGATCAATAGAATGCTTACATTTGATAGTGTAAAACTAAGATTAGAAAGAGAACAGTCGCTTAGTTATATGGAATTTAATTACATGATACTCCAAGCCTATGATTTTTTAGAATTAAATAAAAAAGAAAATTGTGTTCTACAAATAGGTGGTTCTGATCAATGGGGAAACATTGTAAATGGTGTTGAGCTTATTAAGAGATATTCTAATAACCAAACATATGGATTAACAACACCATTAATTACTTTAGCCACAGGTGCAAAAATGGGAAAAACTGAAAATGGCGCTATTTGGTTAGACGAAAAATATTTATCAGCTTATGACTACTGGCAATTTTGGAGAAATGTTGATGATCGGGATGTAATTAAATTTTTAAAAATGTTTACTGATATTGATATAAGCGAAATCAATGCTTTAGAGGAAAAAAATATCAATGAATTAAAAATATTATTAGCTAACAAGGCGACGTCTATGTTGCATGGAGAAGATGCTGCAAAAAATTCTGAACAAGCAGCAAAAGAGGCATTTTCTGGAAATTCTTTGGGCTCTAACTTACCAAGCGTTCAAATTGAAACAATACAATTAAAAAATAATATCAATATAATTGATTTGATAATTTTATCTAAAGCAGAAAATTCAAAAAGTGAGATAAGAAGATTAATTAAGGGTAAAGCTATTAAGATTAATGATGCTGTAGTTTCAGACGAAAAATATATTATTAATCAAGAACTATTCACAGAGAATTATTTAAAGCTTTCTATAGGTAAAAAAAGGCACATTAAAATTGAATTAAGTTAGTTTCTTTTAATTTTTTCAAGAGTTCTAGTTATAAATCTTGGAGTTAATGTTTTTATTGGGTTTACTGAGGTTTCAAGATCTTTTGGTGGTCCTTTTATTTTAAAACTTACTCCGAAAACACCCTCTCCTGTTTTATCACCAACTAAAATTTTTCCTAATAATGGAATTTTACTTATTGTTTTATTTATAGTTGTTGCTGGTACTAAAGTCCCTCTTAGACTTATCAATTTTCCTTCTTCCACATAACCACTCATTAATATTGAAATAGCTGGGCCAATTGCATAGAGCTCATCTATTGTCATTAGATTTTTTTGGTTATTGAATTTCATTTCAAACTCATCAAATCTTATTCCCTCTCCAGTTAAAATATCAGCAATTCCTTGTAGGGAAGCTAGTGTTAGAAGTTTTGTTAATGCTGGGACCTCTTTTAACTTAAAGTCATAAATTTTAAGATTTGATACTGATTTTTCATTTTTTTTTGTTGATATGAAATCTAAGTTTCCTTCATCAAATCCTTTTATAAATTTATATCTTTTCACCAATGGTTTTGCTTTTGATGAATAAAGTTTAGTTATTTTTTCACCATTATCTGTAGTTTCAATAGAAAAAACTATATTTTTATTATTTTCAAAATTTGCAGATAAATTTGCATCTACAACTTTATTATCTTTGATAGAAATTAACCCTTGTAAATTTTTAACAACATAAATTTCATCTATATAAACTTCATTCAGATTTATTTTTAAATTAAAATTGTTCTTAAAAATTTTATTTTCATTTTCCTTTTTACTTTCAAGTAAATTTGTTACTATAGAATTAGCATTCAAGAATAATCCATTTAATCTATAATCGTTTTCGTTTTGTCTTTGAATAATAAGTTGATTATCTTTATTCTCAGTATCGATATAATCAAAATCAATTTTATCAAACCTTATTTAATA
>NZ_JBNAJY010000006.1:0-42234 GCF_052047595.1 Candidatus Pelagibacter sp. HIMB1715
AAATTTAATTAATCCAATTATTGAAAGCTATATGGAAAATAACTCTATTTCAATTCTCGTTAACAAAGAAAACGTGTATATGGGTAATAATAATTATGATATTACAAAAAATTTAATTGAGATAATTAACAAAAAACTTTAAAAAAAGTCTTATTAAATGAACATATTAAATAAAGATCAAATTAGAAATTTACTTCCTCATAGAGAGCCTATGTTGTTAATCGATAAGCTTTATGATATTAAAAAACTCCAATCAGCAAAAGCTTTGGTAAATGTGAGTAAAGATAGTTTTTTTGTGCAAGGTCATTTTCCTGATCAACCAGTAATGCCTGGAGTTTTAATTGTGGAGTCCTTTGGTCAAGCTGCTGCAGCTCTTACAGCTAATGGTTTAGACAGATCAACATATGAAAATAAATTAGTATTTTTAATGGGTATTGAAAAAGCACGTTTTAGAAATCCAGTAATACCTGATTGCAATTTGATATTAAACATTGAAGCAATAAGATCACACGGACGCGTCTGGAAGTATAAAGGTGAAGCTTTTGTAAATGAAAAAAAAATGGCAGATGCCATTTGGTCCGCTACTATTGTAGATAAGAAATAAATAGCAATAATTATTGACTATTTAAATGTATTAGTATTGTTAAAAACATTCATGTCTAATTCCTTTTTTATAAACAAAGGTCCAGTCTTATTTCATGAAATTTTAAAAATTCTTAAATTGCAAAATATCCATAATCAAAAGAATATAAAATTAAATGATATCAAAGATCTTTATAGTGCAAATAATTTTGATATTACCTTTTTTCACTCTAAAAAATATTCTGAATTTGCAAAAAGTACTAAAGCTTTATTTTGTATAACTACAGAGTCCTTAAAAAAAGATCTTCCAACCACTTGTTTTCCTTTAGTTGTTCAAAATGTATTAATATCTGTTTCAAAAATAACATCAATTTTTTATCCTGATGCTATAAATGATGATTTTGACGGTAGCGTTATTGAAATTAATCAAACAAATTTTAATGATAGAGTAATTTATGGTAAAAATGTTTTAATTGGAAAAAATGTATCAATAGGTAAAAATTGTAAAATAGGTCATAATACCATAATTGAAAAAAATGTTTCTATTGGAGATAATTGTTCAATAGGTTCTAATACAATAATAAGAAATTCATTAATTAGTAATAATGTAAAAGTTTTAGATAACTGTGTAATTGGAAAACATGGTTTTGGTTTTTTTCCAAATAAAAATAAGAATTTAAGATATCCACATATTGGCATTGTAATTATTGAGGAAAATTGTGAAATAGGAAGTGGATCTACTATTGATAGAGGTTCGATGTCAAATACAGTAATTGGCAAAAACACTTATCTTGATAATCAAATACATATTGCTCATAATGTTAAAATAGGAGAAAATTCTATTATTGCAGGTCAAGTAGGTATTGCTGGGAGCTCAATTATCGGTTCAAATGTAAGAATAGGTGGTCAGGCAGGAATTTCAGGACATATTAAAGTTGGCAACAATGTTGAAATTGGAGGTGGCTCAGGTGTAATAAAAAATATTCCAGACAATACAAAAGTAATGGGTTATCCAGCAAAAAATATTAGAGAATTTTTAAGAGACAACAAATGATCCACAAAACGGCTATTATTGATTTAAATGCTAAAATTTCTCAAAATGTAACAATTGGACCATATTCTGTTATTGGCTCAAATGTAGAAATAGGAAATGGAACAGTTGTTCAGTCCCACGTAAATATAACAGGTAATACTAAGATTGGTGCTAATAATAAAATTTATCCATTTGTTTCTATAGGAAATGATCCACAAGATTTAAAATTTAAAGGTGAAAAAACTTCATTAGAAATAGGTGATAATAATAAAATAAGAGAATACGTTACTATAAATCCAGGTACAGAAGGTGGTGGAGGTAAAACTAAAATAGGTAATAATTGTCTGTTTATGGTGTCTTCTCATATTGCTCATGATTGTATTGTTGGTGATAATGTTATTTTAGCAAACAATGTTCCATTAGGTGGCCATGCTCATGTTGATGATAATGCCATAATTGGTGGCAATTCAGCTGTGCAACAATTTACTAGAGTTGGTAAATTTGCAATGATAGGTGGGATGTGTGGTGTAGTAAGAGATGTGATACCGTATAGTATAGCACATGGAAATAGAAGTATATTGCAAGGATTAAATCTTATTGGTTTAAGAAGAAATAATATACCAAATAAAGAAATATTATCTCTTAGTGAAGCTTATAAAATAATATTTAAGAATGAGAATTTAACAGAGAATTTAAGTAATTTATCAAACGATTTAAGAAAAAATGAATTAGTTTCCGAAGTAGTTAATTTTATAGAAAAAGACAAGAAAAGACCAATTTGCACTCCCTTTTCAAAATAAAATGATTGGTTTATTTTTAGGTGATACAGATTTTCCTGAAATAGTTTTAAAGAAAATAAAAAAATTAAAAAAAAAATATTTTATTATAGATTTTTCAAAAAATAATAAATTTAAAAGAGATAAAAATTCTTACAGGATTAGCATTGGTAAATTTGGAAAAATAATAAAATTAATTAAACAAAAAAAATCTAAAAAAGTTTTGTTTGCAGGTAAAATAGCAAAGCCTAACTTTACATCCCTTAGATTAGATTTTAAAGGTATATATTATATGCCAAGTGTTATTAGAGCTTCTAAAATTGGTGATGCTGCAATTATAAAATCTATAATTAAGGTTCTTGCAAATGAAGATATTAAAGTTATTAGCTCTGTATATTTTAATCCAGAACTTTCTCTTAAAAAAGGAAATTATACAAAAACTAAGCCTAATAAGAATGATAACAACTCAATTAAAAAAGCTAAAAATTATTTTAATAAAATTAATAGTTTGGATCATATACAGGCTTTAGTTGTCAAAGATGAAAAAATAATTGCAAAAGAAGGAAGGCAAGGAACAAAAAAAATGCTTTCAAAAGTTAAGAAAAATTCAAAAGGTATATTAATTAAATTACCTAAAAATAAACAAGATTTAAGAATGGATTTACCTACCGTTGGTTTGCAAACTTTAAAAGATATAAAAAAATATGGATTAAAGGGTCTAGTTTTAAAATCTAAAAAAAATATTTTTCTTGATAAAAAAGAAGTAATAAATTTTGCAAATAAAAATAAAATTTTTATTAAAATTATATGAAAAAAATTTTTGTATTAACTGGTGAACCATCAGGAGACAAACTTGCATCAACTTTAATTTCAAGATTAAAACTAGAAAATTCTGAAATTGAATATTTATCAGTGGGCGGTACTCACCTAAAAAATTTGGGAATCAAGTCTATTTTTGATTTGAAAGAAATTACATATTTAGGGTTTACAAGTGTATTGCTTAATGTTTTTAAAATTAAATCAAAAATAAATAAAACTGTAGAAGAAATAGTAAAATTTAACCCTGATTTATTGCTAAGTGTAGATAGTCCTGATTTTACTTTACGAGTAGCAGAAAAGGTTAAAAAAATGAATAACAACATTAAAACAATTCACTATGTAGCACCTCAAGTATGGATATGGCGAAAGAATAGAGTTAAAAAAATTAAAAAGTTTATTGATCATATTCTTTTATTGTTTGAATTTGAAAAAAAATACTTTGATGAAGAAAATATAAATAATACTTTTGTTGGTCATCCTCTTATAGAAATAAATCAAAATAACAAAACTATTATTGATAATATTTTACCTAAAAATAAAAAAATAATATCTATATTTCCTGGTAGCAGAAATTCTGAAACTAACGTTTTGCTACCTATATTATTGGATTTTATTAAATTAATGAACAAAAAGCATAATGAATATTTTTTCTATATTCATGCAACAGAAGAAAATAAAAGTTTAATTTTAGAACATGTAAAAAAACATAACTTTGAAAATATAGATATAGTGTCTGATGAAAATATTAAATCTGAAATTTTGTCTAAATCTATTTTTGCTGTTTCAAAATCCGGTACTGTTTCATTACAAATTTGCAATTTTAATGTTCCATCAATTATTATTTATAAACTTAGTTTTATTAATTTTATGATTTTTAAAATGTTAGTTAATGTAAAATTTGCAAATATTATAAATATAATTAATAATCGTGAGATAATTCCTGAATTACTTCAAAAAGAATGTAATGCAGATGAAATATATAGGTCTGTTATTTATTTTCTTAAAAACCCCGAGTTGATGAAAAAACAAGTAAGTGAGAGCTCCAAAACTTTAGAGGGCATCAGATCTAAAACTTCATCTGCTAGTGAGGCAAGTTCTATTTTAATGAAGTATCTTTCTTAATCTTTTCTCAACATCTGCTTTACCCAAAGATATAACAATGTCATATAGGCCTGGTCCAAACTTAGATCCTGTTAGAGCCACTCTTAACGGTTGACCTACACCTTTGAAATTTGTTTCATGTTTTTTTATCAAGTTGTTGACTATTGGCTCTAAATTATCTCTGGTTAAACTTTCTAAATTTTTAATTTCATCTTGAAATTCATTAATTATTTTTTTGGATTTATCGTCAATTAGTTTTAAATCATTTTCATTAAAATTAACTTCATCATTAATGATATATTTTGCATTATTAAATATTTCTTCCAGTGTTTTTGCTTTATTTTTTAAAAATCCTAAAGATGATTTTATTTTCGATGCTTTTTCTGTATTAATTTTATCTTTATATTCTTCACAGTATCTCAAAAGATGATCATACAGATCATTTTCATCAATATTTTTGATATAGTGCTCATTCATTGACAAAATACGGCTCATATCTAATTTTGATGGTGATTTTCCAATACCTTCTAAGTTAAAAAATTTTATACTTTCCTCTAGAGTAAATATTTCTTTGTCTTGATACGACCATCCTAGTCTTAGTAAATAATTTCTTAATGCGTCAGGCATAATTCCAATTTTTGAATAGTCATCCAATGTTGAAGCATTATCTCTCTTGGATAATTTTTTACCGTCTATTGTGTGAATTAAAGGAATATGGGCAAACAGTGGAACATCCCATTTCATTGCTTCATAAATTTGTATTTGTTTAAAGGTATTTATTTTATGGTCATCACCCCTAATTATATGCGTCATTCCCATTTCATGATCATCTACAGTTGCTGATAAATTATAAGTTGGGGTTCCATCATTTCTTAATATTACAAAATCTTCAATTGTACTATTTTCGATTTCAACATCGCCCTGAACTAAATCTTTAAGAATTGAACTTCCTTCAATTTTACTTTTAAATCTTATTACAGGTTTAATTTCTTTAGGAGCGTCTTTTTCTTCTGCATCCCTCCATTTTCTGTTGTAAATATAAGGTATTTTCTTTTGTCTAGCTCTTTTTTTTTGCTCTTCTATCTCTTCAGGTGAACAGTAACATTTATAGGCATACCCATTTTTTAATAATTCATGTGCAATTTTTACATGATCATCAATTTTTGTTGACTGAATATATTCTTCACCATCATGTTTTATCCCTAACCAATTTAAGGATTTAATTATTTGAATTTTGTGTTCTTCTTTCGATCTTTCCTTGTCAGTATCTTCAATTCTTAAATGAAAAGTGCCTTTTTGATTTTTTGAATATAACCAATTAAACAAGGCAGTTCTAACACCACCAATATGAAGAGCTCCAGTAGGAGACGGAGCAAAACGAGTTGCTACTTTTGACATCAGAGATGTTTAGACTATTTTTTTAGAAGTTTCTATATAAAGATACCAAAACACCCTGAACTTTAACTCTATCAGGGCCAAATATTTTGGTTTCATAATTTCTATTTGCACTTTCTAACGCAACAACTTTACCTTTTTTACGAATTCTTTTTAACATCGCCTCGTGTTCATCAATTAATGCGACTACAATTTTTCCATTATCTGCTGTATCTGTTCTTTTAATGATAACCGTATCTCCCTCGTGGATTCCTGCTTCAATCATTGAGTCTCCTTGAACTTTCAATCCAAAATAATCTCCATTTTTTTCTAAATTATTTGGTAATGGTATTCTTGAAACTTCGTTTTGTATTGCTTCAACAGGAGTACCTGCTGCAATTTTTCCTAATACTGGCACTTCTATTTCATCTGAATTGTTAGTTTCTTCATCTAAACCACCTTTGATAACACTTGGTGAAAAACTATTGTAAATATCGTTTGCTGAAGCTGTTTCAGGTAATTTTACTACCTCTAAAGCTCTCGCTTTATGAGCTAATCTTTTAATAAATCCTCTTTCTTCTAAGGCGCTAATCAATCTATGAATACCTGACTTTGATTTTAAGTTTAGAGATTGTTTCATCTCTTCGTAAGAAGGAGATACACCAGAACTTCTCAACTTCTTGTTGATAAATAAAAGCAGGTTTTTTTGTTTTTTTGTTAGCATAAGAACAAATATCGTACAAACAATGTTCTATAAAAGTTCTTTTGTTTTAACAATACTAAAAAAAGTGAGTAAAATAGGGCTTAAATTGACTACAAAACTGAAAAAATTGAATTTTCATCCAATTTTTTCAAAAGTGATTCACCAATTAAAAAAGTATTAATTGAAGTCTTACTGTTTAATTCCAATAATTCTTCTTTAGATTTAATACCACTCTCAGAAATTAGAGGTCCTTTATGGTTTTTTACTACATTATAAATATCATAGGTTGTATTTATATCAGTTTTAAGTGTTTTTAAGTTTCTGTTGTTAATACCAATTAGTGCATCTTTAAAATTTAATGCCTTTTGAGCCTCTTCAACAGTATGTACTTCTACTATCACTGACATATCTAATTTCAATGCCTCTTGATATAAATTG
Organism: Candidatus Pelagibacter sp. HIMB1715; assembly: GCF_052047595.1. Taxonomy (NCBI): domain Bacteria; kingdom Pseudomonadati; phylum Pseudomonadota; class Alphaproteobacteria; order Candidatus Pelagibacterales; family Candidatus Pelagibacteraceae; genus Candidatus Pelagibacter; species Candidatus Pelagibacter sp. HIMB1715. Next base: position 6,827 of record NZ_JBNAJY010000006.1, read on the forward strand.
TTTGCAAGATCATCTGAGACACCAGCTAAAATAATCAGAATTGCATCTGCACCATAACTTTTGGCAAGTGGCACTTGAAAAGTATCAATAAAAAAATCTTTACATAATATCGGTAAATTAACCTTATCTTTTATTTTGCTTATATGGATTAAATTTCCTAAAAAATAATCTTCTTCAGTTAAAACTGATAAACAAGTAGCATTATTTTTTAAATAAATATTAGCAATTTCTACTGGATTGTAGTCTTCAATTATAACACCTGCAGAAGGACTTGCTTTTTTTATTTCAGCAATAATTGAAGTTTTATTGTCTTTTAAATTGTTTTCAATTTTATCTTTAAAATTTATGTATGATTTATTTTTTTGTATTAATTCGTCTAATTTTTTAAGATCTATTGATTTTTTTAGATTATCAATTTTTTCGATTTTTTTTTTAATTATATTTTCTAAAACGTTTTCAGACATTTTGTATTTGTTCCAAATGTGAAAAAGTTTTACCAGAAAGAATAAATTGTCTTGCGTGATTATAGGCCTCTTCAAAATCAACAAACTTTTCTGCAACGATTAAACCAGCTGCGGCATTTAAACAAACTGCTTTCGAAAAATCATTATCTTTACCTTTAAATATTTCAATCATTTTATCTGCATTAAATTTCGCATCATTACCAATTAAATTCTCAAATTTCTCTGCATTCACACCAATTGAATTAGGATCAACCAAGATTTCAGATATTTCTCCATTCTTCAATTGTATTATATTTGTTTTTGCATAAGGAGATATTTCATCCAATCCATCTTCGCTATTTACTATCCATGCAAATTTTATATTTAAATTTTTTAATCCCTCTGCAAAAATTCTTAACAATTTTTTATCAAATACTCCAACAACCTGCCTTTCTACTAGAGCCGGATTGCTTAAAGGACCAATCATATTGAAAATAGTTCTTTTACCGATTTTCTTTCTTACAGGGCCTACAAATCTCATAGCACTATGATAATTTGGAGCAAACATAAAACCAAAATTGTTATTGCTTATTTCTCGTTCTATTTCTCTCGGCTCTAAATCAATTTTAATATTAAGAGCTTCCAAAACATCTCCAGAGCCACATTTTGAGGATACAGCTTTATTGCCGTGTTTTGCAACTTTTATACCCATACTAGCCAAAAGCAATGCTGATGCAGTTGATATATTAACAGTGTTCATGCCGTCACCACCTGTACCGCATGTATCTATACAATCTTGAACGTTTACTCTTTTAGATTTTTCTCTAAGGACATAAACACCCCCAGCAATTTCATCTGCAACTTCTCCTTTTTCTGAAAGAAGTGTTAAAAAATTATAGATTTGATCCTCATCAGCTTTACCAGTCATTAAAATCTCAAATGCTGATTTACTTTCTTCAAAGGTTAAATTTTCTTTATTTTTAAGTTTTTCTAAAATCTTTTTCATAAAATTAATAAATAATAAAATTTTTTAAAATTTTCATTCCCATCTTAGTTTTAATACTTTCTGGATGAAATTGTACACCATGAATATTAAATTGCTTATGTTGGATAGCCATAATTACCCCATCATTAGTTTCAGCTGTAATCTCTAAATCTTTCGAGAGGGTTTTTTTATCAATAATTAAGCTATGATATCTTGTAGCTTCAAAGGAACGAGGCAGATTTTTTAAAATCCCAATTTTTTTTGATTTAATTTTGCTAGTTTTCCCATGCATTAATTTTTTTGCTTGAATAATTTTAGATCCAAAAACTTGACCTATAATTTGATGTCCAAGACAAACACCTAAGAAAGGTAATTTTTTATATAATGATTTTAAAATACTTATACAATTTCCAGATTGACTTGGATTTCCAGGTCCAGGTGAAATTACAATTTTATCATATTTTTTTCTTATTATTTCTTTTGAGGTAATTTTATCATTCCTTATGACATCAACCTTTACACCTAATGAAGAAATGTAATGATAAAGATTAAATGTAAAACTATCATAATTATCTATTAATAATATTTTCATTATCTTAAAGCATTTATCAAAGCTTTCGCCTTGTTCACTGTTTCATCATATTCGTTTATAGGCTTACTATCAGCCACGATACCTGCTCCAGCTTGTACATAGAATTTTTTATTTTTTGCTACAGCTGTTCTTAATGCAATACAAGTATCAAATTCTCCATTAGCAGAAAAATATCCAATTCCACCAGCGTAAACTTTTCTTCTTGATGTCTCTAATTCATCAATAATTTCCATTGCTCTTATTTTAGGAGCACCAGATACAGTACCAGCAGGAAATCCTGCCAACAGTGATTTAAATTTTGAAAACTTTTTATTATACTCTCCAACTACATTTGAAACTATATGCATTACATGTGAGTACCTCTCAATTATGAAACTCTCAGTTACCTTTACAGTATTTATTTTTGATACTTTACCAGCATCATTTCTTCCTAGATCTAAAAGCATTAAATGTTCAGAAAGTTCTTTTTTATCTTTAAGAAGGTCTTTTTCATAAAAAAGATCTTCTTTTTTATTTTTTCCTCTTGGTCTAGTACCTGCTATTGGTCTAACTGTAATTTTGTTATCTCTTAGTCTTACTAAAATTTCTGGACTTGCCCCAATAATTTGAAAGTCATTAAAGTTGAAGTAAAACATAAAAGGAGAGGGGTTAGTTACTCTAAGTTTTTTATAAATTTCTAGGGGTTTTTTTGTTAATTTTGCTTCAAATCTTTGACTTAAAACAACTTGAAAAATATCACCAAGTTTAATGTATTTCTTAGCTTTATTAACCATTGCAAGAAATTTATTTTTAGATGTATTTGATTTAACTTTAATTTTTTTTTCTTTTAATACCCTTTTTGTATCAATATTTTTGATCGATGATTGAATTAATAGTTTAAATAGATCAGTCTTTATAGAGTCATACTTTTTTTGATAATTTTTAATTTTTTCATCATTAAAAACATTACTTATAAAAAATATTTCTTTTTTTAAATTATCATGAATAACCAAGGTTCTTGGTCTCATCAATCTTACATCAGGTAAATTAAGGTCATTTTTACATGAGTTAGGAATTTTTTCTATGTACCTAATAGAGTCGTATGAAAAATAACCTGAAATTAGCGAACAAATCTTAGGTAAATTCTTAGGTGTATCAAATTTAAAATTTTCAATAATTTTTTCTATTAACTCTTCTGGTTTATCTTTAAGAATGATTTTTTTATTTTCAGTGATTAAATATGACTTTTGGTTATTGAACTCCCATATCTTATCAGGATCTTTACCAAAAATTGTGTATCTACCTTTAATTTTTCCTTTTTCAACAGACTCAAATATAAAACTATTTTTTTCCTCTAAAAAATTATCAATTAAATTTATTACTTCATCATCAGAATTTACTTTTTTAGAAGTGTATATAATCTGATTTTTTTTGCTTCTATGTCGAAACTTAAAATCTTTGAAGCTTCGATTAATTATCATTTGAAATAGTTTTTGATTCTATCAATAGTTTTTTGATTCAATTGAACCTGATATTTATTATTCAACAGGGTATCGTAAGATTGTAAAATACTTTTTCTGTTGTTTGTATTTTGTGAATTTACAAATCCTTTATATTCCTCACCTTGTTTATTTATCGTATTTTTATTTATATCTTTTATTTTGACTAAAAATATTTGATTATTAGTGTTGTTTACTAAAGCAAAAGAATTTTGAGGTAATGAGTAGAGCATTTTAATTGAATTTACTTCAAATAGCCCATCATCGTTAATCGAATTAATTGATCCAGTTTGGATTTTACCTGAACTTAACTCTATAAATTTACTTTCATTAAATCCATCATTCTGTATTTCTTCAATTATTTTTCTATTGTAATCAAATTTACCTTTTTGATAAATGAGCTCGACAATTTCACTTTTTACTATCTCATCATTTAGATCTGGTGAACGATCATATTCATTCTCTATATTATAAAGAATATAATTATCGCCACTTTCAAATATATCTAATTTGCTTGATTTCTTAGAGTAAATTAACTTTTCGTTTGTGCTAGTGTTTTCATCTGGAGCAAATTCATTAATATTATTCACATCCACATTTATGTTTTCGATTATTGAACTAAAACTTTCATTTTGAGAAATTTTATTTTCTATTGCATCAATTTCGTTAAAAAAATCTTGATTAAATTCATCAATTCCAATTAGATTTTTTGGATTTAAAACCACATATTTAAAGTCAATATATTGTCTTTTTAATTGATCTTTATTTTCTTCAATAAATGCTTTGATTTCATCTGATGTATAATCATCTTTAATCTTATATAAATTTTCCATATCAAAGTATTCAATAATTAATGATTTATTGTTTTCTTCAAATTTACTTTCTATTAGAAATTCAGGGGTAACAGTACCTGCACCGATAAAATCAAATAAATGTTTCTGTAAACCTTGATTTTTTAATTTCAACTCAAACAAAGGAGCAGACATATTATTTGAAAGTAAAAATTTTTCGTATTTAATTCTTTCAAAAGCACCATTCTCGTCTTTAAAATTTTTATTGTCTTTTAAATATTTTAAAATTGTCTTTTCGTTTATAGAAAGTTTAAAATCTTCAATCTCTAGATCAATTAAAGTTGTTGAAATAAGTCCTGATAGTAATTCTTCTATAATATTGTTGTCTAAATTATTTCTTATTGCTTCTTGTGAAATTCCACTTTGATTAACATAGTCCATGAAATCTTGAGTGGTAACGTTAGTTTTATTTATTTTAGCAATGTTATTTTGATTGTTAGTGCTAAAGCCACCGCCAAATCCACCAAAGCCAAAAGCTATTATGATGATTACTATTAGAACCAATCCACCAAATTGTTTCCAACCTAAATTTTTTAATTTTTCAACCATAACGTTATAAATTTATTGATCTGTAAAAAACAAATCTATAGATTAAAAAGTCAATTATGACAAATAAATATATGTATTTTATAGCTAATTGGAAAATGTTTGGAGATTTAAAAACTATAAATTCATTAGATAAAGTTATTAAATTCTCAAAAAGTCATAAAAAAAATAAGTTCAAACTAATTTATTGTCCTCCAAATACTCTAATACGTCCAATTTCAAAAAGACTTAGTAAAACAAATATTGAAGTTGGTGCACAAAATTCTCATCAAAATTTAGATTATGGAGCTTTTACAGGTCAGGTTAATGCAAGAATGCTTAAAAGTGTTGGAGCAAAATATGTGATCTTGGGTCATTCCGAAAACAGAATGGCTGGAGAAAATGACAATCTAATTAATCTTAAAATAAAAAATTCAATTAAATCTGGTTTAAAAATTATTTTTTGTATTGGTGAAACTCTAAGACAAAAAAGAGATAAAAAGACTAATCAAGTTTTAAATAGTCAATTAAAGAAAGGATTAAAATCTATCAAAAAAATTAATGATATAATTATTGCATACGAACCAGTATGGTCAATTGGAACTGGTTTAATTCCTTCATCAGAGGAACTGTCTAAATCAATTAAATTTATAAAAAGTAAATTTGGAAAAAAATCTCCAAAAGTTTTATATGGAGGCTCTGTTAACATCAAAAATATTGATCAATTAAAAATAATTCCTGACATAGATGGTTTTTTAATAGGTGGAGCATCACAAAATCCAAAGAAATTTATTGATATAATTAAAAAAACCATTAATTAGACCACCATGGAAACATTATTACTTGTAATTAACATCATACTTGCATTTATTTTAGTTGTGCTTGTGCTACTTCAAAAATCAGAGGGTGGCGCTTTAGGTATTGGTGTTTCTCAAGAAAATTTCATGCTATCAAGATCTGCTGGTAGTTTTATTACCAAAGCAACTGCGATAGTTGCAACTTTATTTATCATTTGTAGCTTAGCGCTCACAATAATTTCTAGAGCAGAATTAACACCTACAGGATCAGTTTTAGACTCGGTTGAAGAAAAAACTGAAGATACTCCATCAATTCCTGAAAATAATTAATTAATACTTTCTATTTCTTTTTTTATTAGCTATAAGATAATTCCATGGCGCGATATATATTTGTCACTGGCGGCGTGGTTTCATCCCTTGGAAAAGGTCTATCATCAGCATCATTAGCTTATCTATTACAGTCACGTGGGTATAAAGTTAGGCTTAGAAAATTAGATCCTTACTTAAATATAGATCCTGGAACAATGAGTCCATTCCAGCATGGAGAGGTTTTTGTAACAGATGATGGCGCTGAAACAGATTTAGATTTAGGTCACTATGAAAGATTTTCAGGAGTTACTGCAAAGAAAACAGATAATATTACTACAGGAAAAATTTATAGCGATGTTTTGAGGAAAGAAAGAAAAGGAGAATATCTTGGAAAGACAGTTCAAGTTATTCCACATATAACCGATAGAATTAAAGAATTTATTAAATACGATACGTCAAAAGAAGATTTTGTAATTTGTGAAATAGGCGGAATTGTAGGAGATATTGAAAGTTTACCATTTGTTGAAGCTATAAGACAATTTTCAAATGATATTGGAAAAAAAAATGCTTTATTTATTCATTTAACTTTAGTTCCATATTTAAAAGCTTCAGATGAAATAAAAACTAAACCAACGCAACATTCTGTTAAAGAATTGAGAAGTATTGGTATTCAACCTGATATAATTATTTGTAGATCAGAAAGACCAATACCTTTGGAGCACAGAAAAAAAATATCTCTATTTTGTAATGTTGATATTAAAAATGTAATTGAAACAGTTGATGTTAAAACAATTTATGAAGCCCCGATTAGTTTTGCTAAAGAAAAGTTAGATGTTCAAGTTTTAGATTACTTTAAAATAAAATCTAAAAAATCAAATAACCTAAACCCTTGGAAGAAAATTACTAAAATTACACTTAATACAAAAAAACAAGTTAATATTGCGATAATAGGTAAATATGTAGAATTAAAAGATGCATATAAATCATTAGATGAAGCCTTAACGCATGGAGGAATTACAAACAACCTGAAGGTAAATTTAGTTAGAATTGATTCAGAAAAATTAAAAGTTTCAGAAATTAAAAGTAAACTTAAAAATGTTTCAGGTATTCTAATACCAGGAGGATTTGGAAAAAGAGGAACTGAGGGAAAAATCGAAGCAATTAAATATGCAAGAATTAACAAAATACCATTTCTAGGTATTTGTTACGGTATGCAAATGGCAATAATAGAATTTGCTAGAAATAAATTAAAAATTAAAAAAGCAACTTCTTCTGAGTTTGATAGAGGTGGTGTTCATATAATTGGTTTAATGAATGAGTGGGAAAAAAGTGGAAAAAAAGTTAAAGGTACAGATAAAAATTTAGGTGGAACAATGAGACTTGGTTCTTATGATGCTATTTTAAAAGATAAGTCTAAAATTAGAGATATCTATAAATCAAGATTAATCAAAGAAAGACATAGACATAGATATGAAGTGGATATTTCATTTAAGGAAAAATTTGAGAAAAATGGACTAATATTTTCTGGTTTATCACCAGATAATAAACTTCCTGAGATAATTGAACTTAAAAATCATCCTTGGTTTATTGGAGTTCAGTTCCATCCTGAATTTAAATCTAGACCTTTATCTCCTCATCCTTTATTCTCTTCATTTATCAAAGCAGCAAAAAATCATAAATGAGTAGTATTACAGTTAATTGTGGGAACATAGAAATTTCAAACGATAAAAAAATTTGTATTATTGCTGGTCCATGTCAACTTGAAACAGAACAACATGCAATGGACATGGCTGGAAAAATAAAAGAAATAACTTCCAAATATGGTTTAGGTTTCATTTATAAAACTTCTTTTGATAAAGCTAATCGAACAAGTTTAAAAGGTAAGAGAGGTGCTGGTTTGGAAGCTTCATTACCTGTGTTTGACAAAATTAAAAAAGAATTAAATGTTCCAATTTTAACTGATATTCATAATTCAGAGCAATGTTCAGTAGTTGCTAATCACGTTGATGTTTTACAAATTCCAGCTTTTCTTTGTAGACAAACTGATCTTTTAATTGCTGCTGCAAAAACAAATAAAATTATAAATGTTAAAAAAGGTCAATTTTTAGCTCCTTGGGACATGGTAAATGTTACAAAAAAAATATCAGACTCAGGAAATTCAAATATTCTTGTTACTGAAAGAGGTGCAAGTTTTGGATACAACACTTTGGTTTCTGACATGAGATCTTTACCTATTATGGCTAAGAATGGTTATCCAGTTATTTTTGATGCAACACATTCAGTTCAACAACCTGGAGGACAAGGAGAGTCTTCTGGAGGTCAAAGAGAATTTGTTGAGTATCTTGCAAGAGCAGCTGTTGCCGTTGGGGTTGCTGGTGTATTTATAGAAACTCATCAAGATCCTGATAACGCACCATCTGATGGGCCTAACATGGTTCCTCTAGATAAACTAGAAAATTTACTAAAACAATTAACTGAAATTGATAAACTTATTAAGTGAGTAAAATAACAAAAGTTAAAGCACGGCAAGTTTTTGATAGTCGGGGAAATCCAACTGTAGAAGCTGAGGTATATGCAAATAATTTAAGTGCATCTGCAATATGCCCATCAGGTGCATCAACCGGAACTTATGAAGCTTTTGAAAAACGAGATAAAAATAACAAGAAGTATTTAGGTAAAAGTGTTTTAAAAGCTGTTGAATTAGTAAATTCAAAAATTTCAAAAAAATTAAAAGGTCAAAGCGTTCATAATCAAGAGAGAATTGATGCTTTATTAATTAATTTAGATGGTACGAGACAAAAAACCAATTTAGGTGCAAATTCTATGCTTGCAGTATCAATGGCTGTAAAAAAACTTTCTGCAAAAGTAAAAAAACTACCTTTGTATAAAACATTTTTTTTAAAAAATAATTTTCAATTACCTTATCCATTAATGAATATTATTAATGGTGGAGCTCATGCCAACAATGGTCTTAGAATACAAGAATTTATGATACGACCAGATAGAGCAAAAAGTTTCTCAGAAGCAATGAGGATTTGTTTTGTTGTAATTAAAAACCTAAGTAATTTAATAAAAAACAAAGGTTATTCTACTTCAGTTGGTGATGAAGGTGGTTTTGCACCTATGATTAGTAGCAATAACCAGGCTTTAGATTTGATTGTTTCAGCAATTAAGAAATCTGGATTTGTTAATGGTAAAGATGTTTCAATTTGTTTGGATGTGGCTGCAAATGAACTATTAAAAAAAAACAAATATTCAATCCATTCAAAAAGTTTTGTAAGCGTTGAAAAATCAATAAAAGAATACCAAAAAATTATCAAGAAATATAAAATTAAATCTATAGAAGATCCTTTTGCAGAAAATGATTGGTTAGCTTGGAATAAATTAATGCGTTCAGTAAAAAAAGTTCAGATTGTGGGAGATGATCTTTATGTTACAAATCTTGAGAGATTAAAAAAAGGATTTTTAAATATTTCATCTAATTCTATATTAATTAAACTTAATCAGATAGGTACTGTTTCTGAAACTCTAGATGTAATTAAATTTGCTCAAACTATCGGTTATAAAACAATAATTTCTCATAGGTCTGGAGACAGTGAGGATACATTCATTGCTGATTTGGCAGTTGGAACAAATTCTAATCAAATTAAAACAGGATCTTTAGCACGTTCAGAAAGAGTTGCTAAATACAATCAATTAATTCGTATTGAAGAAGAACTTGGAAATAAGGCAAGAATGAATAAAATCAATTAATGTTGAGATTAATAAAAAGAAATTATTTTTTATTAACATCAATTTTTTTAATATTTTATTTTATTTTTAATTTAGTTTCTGGAGAAAGAGGGCTTTTTTCATATTTTGAAAAAAAAGAACTTTTGTCTGACTTGAAAAAAGAAGAGGCATTATTAATTAATAAAATAGAGGATATTGATCATAAGAATTCTCTATTAAGTACAAATCTGGATTTAGATTATGTGGAAATATTAATCAGAGAAAGATTTTTATTTGGTAAAAAAGGTGAAACAATTTATTTAATTAAAAAAGATGAAAAGTAGACATCCCGAAAAAGAAAATAAGCCAATAAATCCAATTAAAAAAAAACCAGATTGGATTAGATCAAAGCTTACTAATAGCAAAGAATTTTTTTTAACGAAAACAATAGTTAATAATAATAATTTAGTAACTGTTTGTCAGGAAGCAAACTGTCCAAATATTACTGAATGCTGGAGTAAGAGACACGCAACTTTTATGATAATGGGTGATACTTGTACAAGAGCATGTGCTTTCTGTGATGTTAAAACTGGCGTTCCAGGTAATTTAGATTTATTAGAACCAGTCAAAATTGCAGAAGCTGTAAAAAAGTTAAATTTAAAACATGTTGTAATAACTTCAGTTGACAGAGATGATTTAGACGACGGAGGTTCTGAACATTTTTATAATGTGATTAATCAAACAAGAAAATCAAATCCGAATACAACTATAGAAGTTTTAACACCAGATTTTTTAAGAAAAGGGGAAGCTTATAAAAAAGTTATTAAGGCTAAACCAGATGTTTTTAATCATAATATTGAAACTGTACCCAGTCTTTATTTAAAAGTAAGACCAGGATCTAGATATTTTGCATCCTTAGAACTTTTAAAAAATGCAAAGAAAATTGATAAAAATATTTTTACTAAATCTGGAATTATGGTTGGGTTAGGAGAAACAAGAGATGAAATATTGCAAGTTATGGATGATTTGAGAGCAGCTGATGTAGATTTTATAACTATCGGCCAGTACTTGCAGCCATCAACAAAACATTTTCCATTAGATAGATATTATACCCCAAAAGAATTTGATGACTTAGGAACCATAGCAAAAGCTAAGGGATTTTTATTAGTTTCTTCATCACCTTTAACGAGGTCTTCTTATCATGCCGACGAGGATTTTGCTAAGTTACAACAAAACAGAATAAAAAGTAATTAATGCCCAAAGCATCAGTTACACGTCACATCGCACGTGATAAACAAACATTAATTGATTTTGTTTTAGATATTGAAAAGTATCCCGAATTTATTCCATTTTGCATAGACTCAAAAGTTTATGAAACAAATGATGAGGGAGATGTAAAAAAAATAATTGCTGATCTGACCATTGGTAAAAGACCCTTTATAGATACTTATAAAAGTGATGTCAGATATGATAAAAAAAACGACTCTATTCATGTAACCAATATTGATGGTCCTTTAAAACATCTTGAAAATAATTGGAAATTTGTAGAAAAAGATAATTTAACAGAAGTTCAATTTGATGTTGATTTTGAAATTAAAAATAAGTTTTTGAATTTAATAATGGAAAAATCATTTCAATTTGGTTTAAACAAAATAGCTGATGCTTTTCAAAAAAGAGCTGAAAATCTTTAAGAAATAATTTTTGTAATTTTATTTAATACTTCTCTTACCGTATTTTTTTGAATACTTGATCTGTTCCTAGATTTAAATTTATTTTCCAAAATTAATAAATATTTTCCTGTTTTAATCCCAATATAGACAAGACCAACTGGTTTTAATTTAGATCCTCCTCCTGGCCCAGCTATACCAGTAATTGATACATTAATTTTGCTTTTAGAAATTTTATATAAATTCTTTACCATTTCTTCACAGCATTCTTTGCTTACAGCACCATATTTTTTAATGATATTTCTATCTACTTTTAAGATTTTAGTTTTTGCCTCATTAGAGTATGTAATTAAACCCATTTGAAAGTATTTGGATGAATTTGCTAGTTTAGTAAGATTGCTAGCCAATAAACCTCCTGTACAAGATTCAGCTACAGAAATTGTTAATTTTTTATCTATCAATTTTTTATGTAGTTTTTTTAAATTCATCAAAATATGAAACTAACTAAATAAACTACAACCATTGAGTAAAGACCAGCCATTATATCATCCATAATAATACCAAAATAATTTTTATGATTTTTATCAAAATAGCTTACTGGAAATGGCTTTAAAATATCAAAAAATCTAAATGATAATAAAGAGATTATATAATAAAATTCAATATCAATATTGATTTGATTGGTTTGATTTAAATATAGCAAAAGTATCAAAGGCATTGATTGACCCAAAACTTCATCAATTACAATTTGCCTAGGATCTTTATTTTCAAATTCACTCTCTGTGTCTTTGACTGCATAAAAAGAGTAAAAAAACAAAATAATAAAAAAGACTATCGAGAATTTTAAACTTGTATAATCAAGAATTTCATAAGCTATATAAATAAAGATTGTAGTGACAACCGATGCAACAGTGCCAGGCATTTTTGTTAAGTATCCGTATCCAAAGAAAGTTGAGATTAAAACATTAATTTTTTTCATTTTGATATCGAACAAATTACTTCACAGGCAATTGCTTTTTCTTTTCCTATTAATCCAAGTTTTTCCGTAGTTTTACCTTTTAAATTAATTAAATCTTTATTTAAATCTAACAGATTTGAAAGTGAATTTAATATTTTATCTCTGTATTTTGATATTTTTGGTTTTTCACATATCAGATTTATATCTAAATTATTGATATGATAAGTATTTGAATTTAATAATTCTATTATTGGTTTTAGCATTTTTGGAGATCTAATATTTTTAAACTTGTTACTGTTATCTGGAAAAAAAGTTCCAATATCCTTTTTTCTCATAGCTCCCAATATAGAGTCAATTATAGAATGAATAATTACATCCCCATCAGAATGTCCTTTCAAACCTGAATGATAAGGTATTTTAACACCTCCTAAATATAGTTTTTTACCTTTGATTAATCTATGGATATCAAATCCAATACCAAAGTATGTTAATTTTTCTTTAATATCTTCTTTGAAAGTAATTTTACTATTTAAATTTTCACCTTGAATAAATTTTACTTTAATATTGTTTTCAATAAATAATGTTGCTTCGTCTGTGACTATCTTTTTTTGCTTTATTGATAAGTTATATAATTCTTTAAATTTAAAAGCCTGGGGGGTTTGTGTTAAAATAGAATTATCTCTGTTTAAATTGAATATTTGATTTTTAATTCTATACTTAATTGAGTCTTTAGATTTGATTGCAGGTATTACTGCTTTATATTTTTTTAGTGAAGTTATTAATTTATTTAACAGATTTATTGTAAAATTTGGTCTTGCAGCATCATGTATTAGTACATTGGAAGGTTTGTATTTCTTGATAAACTTTAAAGCAATCAATGAAGAATCAGATCTTTCTTTCCCACCAATAATAATTGAAACATTTTTAGGAAATTTTTCTTTAATCTCCTTTTTTTTGTTAACTACTATTATTATTTTTTTGAAAAGTTTTGACTTTAAGGCCTTATCAAGAGAATGTTTGAATAAAGGTTTGCCTTCATAAATATTATATTGTTTAGGTTTTTTTGAATTAAACCTTTTACTTTGTCCTGAAGCTAGTATTATAAAATAGTTACTCATAATTATAGAAATTTTATACTCAAATGACAGATTTTATTAAGAAAAATATCTATTTGATAATATTATTTATTATCACATTATCGATAGGTTTTTTAACATTTTTAACTTTTATTGATAAAGGATTTATAAAATTAACTGACAAGAATTTACAATATCTTCTAATATTAAATATACTACTTTTAACTTCACTTTTTATATTTATTTTTTTTGAAATTAGAAGAGCAATCAAAACAGATATTGATAAAGACGGATTAAAATCTAACAAAAAATATATTACTGTATTTGCTCTTTTTACTTTAATACCTTCAGTTTTGATATCAATTTTCTCATTGTTCCTTTTTTCGTTTGCCTTGGAAAAATATTTCGACAAGAAAGTTACAACTGTAGTTAATAATTCTTACGAGCTTGCTAAAAATTATGTCGAAGAAATTAGAAACAAAATTCAATCAGATATTGTTTTAATTGCTTTTGATACCAATAAAAGTAAAAATTTTTTAAACGACAATCCTAAAGAATATAAAAGATTTCTAGACACTCAGAAATTAATTAGAGGTGTTGATGAAATACATATAATCAACATTGATAAAAAATTATTATTCACTACTCTTAATGATAATCAGCCATACATACCTCCTGTTGATAGAGCGTTAGCACTTGTGCTAGATGATGATAGACCTTTAAAAATTATTAATGCACCAGATAATATATCTGCTGCGATTATGAGATTACAAAGTTTTGATAATAGATTTTTGTATGTAATTAAATATCTAGATAAAGATATTTCGAAATATCTGACAGAATCTGAAGAAGCAATAAATTTTTATTATACTGTAGAGGAAAAAAGTACGGGAATAAAAATATCTTTTGCAATTATTTATGTTATTGTTGTAAGTGTATTGTTGTTTGTATCTATATCAATAGCTATAAGATTTTCCTCTAGGTTTTTTAGATCCATTAATAATTTGATTAATGCATCAGTCTCTATTGGTGAAGGAAAATTTGACACAAAAGTTCCTGAGGTGAAAACCGATAAAGATTTAGAAATTCTGAATAAGAATTTTAATTTAATGATTGATAGATTGAAAAATCAACAAGAAAAATTAATAATAAATGAAAGACATGAAGCTTGGAGCAATTTAGCAAGAAAACTGGCGCATGAAATTAAAAATCCTTTAACCCCAATTCAATTAACAATAGACAGAATGAAAACAAAATATTCTAATCAAGTGAATGAAAACGAAAAACAAAATTTTGATGAGAACTTAAAGATAATAAATAACCAAATTAAACAAATAGGAAATTTAGTTAATGAATTTTCAGATTTTGCTCGTATGCCAAAACCCATTTTAAAAGAAAATAATTTAATTCAAATTATTCAGGAGGATATCAAATTATTAAATGAATTAGATAATTCGATTAATATTTCCATTAACAAAAATAAAAAAGAAATTTTTTTAAATAGTGATAAAGAACAACTCGCAAGGGTTTTCTTTAATTTAATTAAAAATTCTATCGAAAGTATTCAACAAAGAGCAGAAAATGATAGTAATTTAGTAAAAAAAATCACCATTGAAGTTAATGAAGAAAATAACCACATAACAATCAATATAACAGATAATGGTATTGGTTTTGGAATATTTGCAGCAAATATTAAAGATATTTTAAATCCATACTTTACCACTAAAAAAAATGGAACTGGATTGGGTCTTTCAATAGTAAGTAAAATTATAAATGACCATAATGGAAAAATTGAATTTATACCTTTAGACGAAGGTGCGAAAATTAAAATAGATTTTATTAAATAAAATGAGTTCAGAAATATTAATTGTTGATGATAACGCAGATATTAGGAATATTATTAATGAGTTAATTTTAGATGCTGGTTATAAAACCAGACTTGCTGCTAATTATAATCAAGCTTTATCTGAAATAGATAAAAAACTTCCAGATGTTGCTATTCTAGATGTAAAATTAGATAAGGGTGATAATGATGGAATAGAATTGTTATCACATATTAAATCAAAAGATAAAGATGTGCCTGTTATTATAATCTCAGGTCATGCAAATATTGAAATGGCAGTAAAATCTCTTCATGAAGGTGCTTTTGAATTTATTGAAAAGCCTTTTGATCAAGAGAGATTGTTAAATTTTGTTAGAAGGGCAGTTGAGAATTACAATCTTAAAAAACAAAATAAAGAATATGAAACAAAATTATTTTCATCATATGAATTAATTGGAAATAGTAAAAATATTTTAAATATAAATGATCAAATCAATAAAATTTCTATTACAGAAAGTAGAGTATTTATCAACGGCCCCTCAGGATCTGGAAAAGAATTGATAGCAAGAAAAATTCATAAATTATCTAAAAGAAATAAAAATCCTTTTGTAGTTTTGAATGGAGCATTGTTAGATTCAAATAAATATGAACTTGAGTTATTTGGAGAAGAAAAAGATAATGGCTCTATATCTTATGGAGCGTTAGAAAAAGCTAACAAAGGTACTTTATTGATAGACCAAGTTTCAGAAATACCTTTGGATATACAATCAAAAATTTTGAGAGTTCTAACAGATCAAAAGTTTAAAAGAGTTAATGGTTCAAATGACGTAAGCGTAAATGTTAGATTAATTTGCTCTTCAAGTAAGGATTTAAAGAAAGAAATTGAAATAGGAAATTTTAGAGAAGATCTTTTTCATAGATTAAATGTTTTTGAAATAAATGTTGAACCGTTGAGTCAACGTATTTCAGATATTCCACTTTTAATTAAATATTTTTCAAAAAAAATATCTGAAAATTACAATATTAATGAATTAGAAATAGATGAAGACAATACTTATATCCTAAACCATGATTGGCACGGTAATGTTAGAGAATTGAGAAATTTAATTGAACGAATTGCAATTTTACAACCTGACACAAAGGAAAAAATTTCAAATATAATAAAAGAATCCTTAAAAAATATTAATTTCAATGAGCAATTGGCTGAAAACAGCCTATCAGTGCCATTAAAAGAGGCTAGAGAAAAATTTGAAAAGGAGTATTTAACTATTCAACTGAAAA
Source organism: Candidatus Pelagibacter sp. HIMB1715 (assembly GCF_052047595.1). Taxonomy (NCBI): domain Bacteria; kingdom Pseudomonadati; phylum Pseudomonadota; class Alphaproteobacteria; order Candidatus Pelagibacterales; family Candidatus Pelagibacteraceae; genus Candidatus Pelagibacter; species Candidatus Pelagibacter sp. HIMB1715. The sequence continues at coordinate 23,322 of NZ_JBNAJY010000006.1, forward strand.
AATTTAATGGAAATATTTCAAAAACAGCTAATTTCGTTGGTATGGAAAGAAGTGCCTTACACCGAAAATTAAAAGGCTTAGGAATTAAAGAATTTAATTAAATGAACATAATCATTTGTGGCGCAGGTAGAGTAGGCTTTACTATTGCTAAACAACTTAGTGATCAAGGTCATTCTATTACTGTAATAGATCCATCAAGCGAAGATATTCAAAAAATTGATGACGCACTTGATGTTAAAGCTATTGTTGGAAAAGGAAGTTATCCATCAATTCTTGAAAAGGCTAATGCGCAAGAGGCTGATATGATTATAGCAGTAACTCGAAATGATGAAATTAATATGGTTATATGCCAAATTGCATTTTCTATTTTTAAAATACCAAAAAAGATTGCCAGAATAAGATCTCAGGATTATTTAAATCCTAAGTTTACAACTGTTTATAACAAAGAAAACTTACCTATAGATGTTATTATTTCACCAGAAATTGAAATTGCAAAATCAATCCAAAGAAAACTCGAAGCTCCTGGAGCTTTAGATAGTGTTCCTTTTGCTGACAATAAAATCAGGTTATTAGAAATATTAATTAATGAAAATTGTAATTTGATTAATATTAAATTAAGTGATCTTACAAAAAAGTACCCTAATCTCAAAGCAAATGTTATTGGTGTAATAAGAGAAGAAAGATTTTTTATTCCAAAAAAAACTGATGAAATAAAGATAAATGATAAAATTTATGTAATTATAAACTCAACCCAAATGTCCGAAACATTGGAAGCATTTGGACATACCGAAAAAGTTTCTAAAAAAATTCTTATAGTCGGCGGAGGTAATATAGGTTTTAATTTAGCTAAGAATATTGAGGAAAATTTGGATGCAGCTCGGGTAAAAATTATTGAGAAAAATAAAGAAAGAGCTGAATTTCTTGCAAGTGAACTAAATAATACAATAGTAATAAATGGTGATGCTCTAGATGAAGAAGTTTTGTCAGAAGCAAATTTAGAGGAGGCAGAAACTGTTTTAGCTCTTACAAACGATGATGAAGATAATTTAATGGTTAGCGTACTGGTCGAAAAATTTGCAAAAGATGAAAAAGAAATTGATGATAAACGAACAATGGCTTTAATTAATAAACCAAACTATTCATTATTACAGAATTCACTTAAAATTGATGATCTGATTGATCCTAGAATGAATACTGTATCTAGTATTTTAAAACATATACATAAAGGCACCATAGAAACAGCTTACACAATTATGAATGGTGAATATGAGGTGATAGAGGCTGAGATAATTGAGACATCTGAATTAATTAACAAAGAATTAAAAAATTCTAATCTTCCTGAAGAAATTCGAATTGGCGCTATTCTTAGAGACGATAAAGTAATTATACCTAGATCAGACTTTGTATTTCAAAAAGATGATAAAGTTGTTTTTTTAGCAAAAAAAGACTCAATTTCAGTTGTTGAAAATATTTTTAGAATTAGCTCAATTTAATTTAATGCCAATACTTCGGGTAAAATATTTAAGTTTTTTCTTTCTATTGATATCAGTTTTTTCTTTTTTAAATATTATCTACTCTTATTATTTCAACTTATACTTAAACTTAAATATATATTACTTTAGTTTAGTAATTTCTGCTCTAGTTGGGTTTTTATTTTATAAAATTGATACCTCAGATAAAAAACCAACAATATTTGAAAAAATACTAACTGTACTTTTGGGATATTTTATTATGCCATTGGTATTATCTATTCCATTTTATTTTAGTATTTATAACTTAACTTTTTTGAATGCTTTATTTGAAGCAGTTTCTGGTTTTACTTCAACTGGTTTTACAATCTTTGAAAACATAAAACATATTGATCAAGGATTAATAATTTGGAGATCATCAACTCAATGGATAGGTGGTTTGTACTTTTTATTTTCTATAATTTTTTTGATTGATATTTATGATGAAAATTTAAAAAAATCTCTCACAAATTTTTTATCATTTAATACAACTGAAATTTTAAAACAGACAATTAAAATATTTATTTTATATTTAAGCTTAACTTTAGTTATTTTTATAATTCTTAATATATTTGGTATTAGATCATTTAACTCATTAAATATAGCAATGACCATCATTTCATCAGGTGGTTTTTTGCCAGTAAACGATCTATCAACTATACTTGTGCAAAATTCACAAATAATAATTTTTTCTTTATTAATGCTAGTTTCTTTTTTTAGCATCTTCTTTGTATATAATTTAATTTTTTTAAGAAAAAGCATAAATTTTTTTCATGAGGATATTCATTTATTTTTGTACTTTGTAATAACTGTTGGAATTTTTTTTATATTTTTTAGTTACGATAATACTTTTTCTTATAGTTTTTTATCTTTAGTGAGTAGTATTTCTAATATAGGAATTTCATTGAATGTTGAGCAAACTAATCTTCAATTATTGTATTTACTTTTGGTTATAATTGGAGGTTCATTTATTTCAACAAGTTCTGGTTTAAGATTTTTAAAAATATATTCATTAACAAAATATTCTTTAAACCAAATACTTTCTTTTAGCAGACCAAAAAATGTATTCATGAACAAGCTGGTATTTTCTAAAATTAATTTTGCGACTCAAGATATAAATAAATATTTTCTTACAATTGTAATTTTTATTATTTCACTTTTTTCATTAACAATTTTATTATCTTTGGGTAATATTGATTTTGAATATTCATTTAAACTTGCAGTATTAACATTAATGAATACTGTTAACTCATCAGCTTATGGAATAAGTGATTTTGATTTCCAAAATTTACATTTTATTGCCAAATATATTCTTATTTTCTTTATGATTATTGGTCGAATTGAATTACTATCTTTATTATTGATAGCTAAAAAATTTCTGTTTAAATATTAAATTTGTAATATATATGTATTTCAATAATTGCGCCCTTAGCTCAGCTGGATAGAGCATCGGTTTTCTAAACCGAGGGTCGTAGGTTCGAATCCTTCAGGGCGCGCCATTGCTTAATATTTTGACCATAATTTCTTCTTGAAGTAGTTTTTTTAAAATGTTTTAATCCTGCGAATTCAAAACTAAGTTTTGAATTATTTGTTAACAAATAAAAATAACCAAAAGGAAGAATAATGTTTAAATACTTAAAACAATTAACTTCTTTAGTAGCAATGGTTGCTGTGTTGTTTACTTTTACAACAGAAACTATGGCTGCTAAAAAATCAAAAACACTCAAAAACACTCAAAAGAAGGGTTTTGTAAGATGTGGAGTATCTCAAGGTCTTCCAGGATTTTCTAATGCTGATGCTGCAGGAAATTGGACTGGTATCGATGTTGATGTATGTAGAGCGGTAGCTGCTGCAGTACTAGGTGATGCAAACAAAGTTAAGTTTACACCATTAAGTGCTAAAGAAAGATTTACAGCTTTAACTTCTGGTGAGATTGATATCTTATCAAGAAACACAACTTGGACTCTTTCTAGAGATGCTGATATCGGATTAACTTTCGTTGGAGTTAACTTCTACGATGGTCAAGGTTTCATGGTTAGAAAAAGTTCTGGTATTACTTCAACAAGCCAATTCAAAGATGGTATCTCAGCTTGTACAAACATTGGTACAACAACTGAGTTAAACATGAGAGACTTCTTTAACTCTAAAGGAATTTCTTATGAGCCAGTTGCTTTCGAAAAAGCTGACGAAGTCGTAGCTGCTTATGATGCAGGTAGATGTGATACTTACACTACTGATAAATCAGGTCTTGCTGCACAAAGAACTAAAATGACTAACCCAGATGATCACATTGTATTACCTGAAACTGTTTCTAAAGAGCCTTTAGGACCAGTTGTTAGACAAGGTGACTCAGTATGGGAAGATATCGTTAGATGGTCTTTAAATGCTATGATCGAAGCTGAGGAGTATGGAATTACTTCAGCTAATGCAGATTCTATGAAAACTTCAGACAACCCAGCTGTCAAAAGATTAGTTGGTGCTGAAGGTGAATTAGGTGCTGCTTTTGGTCTAGACAATGAGTGGAGCTTAAGAATTATCAAGCAAGTTGGTAACTATGGTGAAAGCTATAAGAGAAATATAGCTGACACTGGAATTTTACCAGACAGAGGTCCAAATGAATTATGGACTAAAGGTGGAATTCTTTACGTACCACCTGCAAGATAATTGCATATTTAATTAATTAAAAAGGGCTAGATTTTTCTAGCCCTTTTTTTTATAAGTTTTTAAATGAACTTCAAATTACAAAAAATAGTTCCTCAGTTAGTTACAGTTTTAGCAGTCATATTAGTTTTTGGTTTCTTTAGTTATAACGCCCAAGTCAATATGGAAAATAGAGGTATTGATTTTGGATATGGTTTTTTATCTCAAGAATCTTCATTTGATGTTCAATTTTCTTTAATTGAATACGATGGATCACATTCTTATTTTAGAGCTTACTTAGTTGGATTATTAAATACTATTTTAGTTTCTGTAATTGGAATTATATTTGCAACAATACTTGGAGTAATTGTTGGTGTTGCTAGACTTTCACCAAATTATCTTATTAACAAATTTGCAGCCTTCTATGTAGAATTTTTCAGAAATATTCCATTACTTTTACAAATATTTTTTTGGTATTTTGCAGCTTTAAGAGCTTTACCTTTGCCTCAAGATGCTGACGCAATATTTGGTGTCTTCTTTTTAACTATTAAAGGCCTGTATGTTCCAGCTTTTGTTTGGGAAAACTTTAATGTTTTCTTTTATTCAATAGTTGCAGCAATAATTGCAATAGTTGTTATCAGAGTCCATGCGATAAAAGTTCAAGAAACTCAAGGTAAACAATTACCAGTTTTATGGATATCTTTAGGATTAATTTTTATATTACCTTTATTAAGTTTTTTAATAGGAGGTGTAAACCTTTCTTTTGAGATACCTAAATTAAAACAACTCGCGACAACATCTTTTATTTACGAAGGTGGTGTAAGTTTACCTCCTGAATTAATTGCATTAACTTTATCTTTAGCATTATATACAGCAACTTTTATTGCAGAATGTGTAAGAGCTGGAATTCAAGGTGTTGGAAAAGGACAAAAAGAAGCTGCTGCATCTATCGGTTTAAATCCAAATCAAGTTTTGAAATTAGTGGTTATGCCTCAAGCTTTAAGAATTATTATACCACCAACTACTAACCAATATTTAAATTTAACTAAAAATTCATCATTAGCAGCTGCAATTGCTTATCCTGATTTAGTTTTAGTATTTGCAGGTACTGCATTAATGCAAACAGGAAAGGCTATTGAGATCGTTTCTATTACTATGCTTACTTACTTAAGTTTGAGTATATCAATTTCTATACTGATGAATTGGTATAATAAAAAAATTGCTATTAAGGAAAAATAAATGTCAAAAATTAATTTTTTAAGACCAGATAAAGAAAATTTGAATACCTTTTTATATTTAGGTTCTCTATTATTTTTTGTTAGTGTTTTAGATGTATTTTTGAATTCATTTTTTAATGTTAATATTACAGGTTTCCTACCAACGTTGTTAAGTTTTGTGATACCTTTAGTGATTGGATTTATAGGTCTTCATTTTATTAGGATTGAACATAGCGGTTATAAATTTTTAGATAGTTTAAACAAAAATATTAATACCAATAGTTTTAATGCTGTTCTTTCATTATTAATTATTTTTGTAATCATTAAAGCAACACCACCAATTCTAAGTTGGTTTTTTGTTGATGCTAGTTTTACAGGAGATAGTAAAGATGTTTGTTCAGGAACAGGTGCATGTTGGACTTATATAAAAGTTTGGTTCAATAGATTTATGTATGGAATGTATCCAAATGCTGAGCAGTGGAGAATAAATTTATCTTTTATTTCTTTAGCATTACTTGGTTCTGTTGGTTATTTTGCTACAGAGAAATTTAAAAAGTATTTAACTTTGTACTATGTAGTTATTTATCCTTTTATCGCATTCTTATTTATTTTCTTTTTTATATCAGGTGGTCCTGTATTTTTTGATTTTTCTTACGGTATAATTGCTGCAGTTATTTCAATTATTCTTGGATTTTTTATTCCTAGTAGATTTAAATTTTATTATTTTTTAATTGTACCATTAACAATCTATATAGTTCTTAAGTACTTTGTTTTTTATGAAGAACTAATCGAACTTGGTAAACTTGATGGTTTAAATTGGGTAGAAACGGGAGCGTGGGGTGGATTATCTTTAACATTTATAATCTCATTCTTCTGTTTAATATTCTGTTTTCCTATAGGGATGGCTTTTGCCTTAGGAAGAAGATCTGATTTACCTTTGATTAGATATATATCTGTAGGATTTATAGAGTTCTGGAGAGGGGTACCATTAATTACAGTTTTATTTATGTCAGCTGTAATGTTTCCAATGTTTTTACCAGAAGATTTTTTCATAGATAAATTAGTTAGAGCAATTATTGCAATTTCATTATTTGAAGCTGCATATGTTGCAGAAGTAATAAGAGGAGGCTTACAAGCCTTACCAAGAGGCCAATACGAAGCTGCTAAATCATTAGGGATGGGATATTGGAAAATGCATATATTTGTAATTTTACCTCAAGCACTTAAATTAGTGATTCCGGGTATTGCTAATACTTTCTTGGCATTAGTAAAAGATACACCTTTAATATTTGTAGTTGGTTTATTAGAGATAGTTGGAATGTTAAATTTGGCAAAAACTAATCCAGAGTGGTTAGGATTTGCAATGGAAGGCTACGTATTTGCAGCAATAATTTTCTGGATTATTTGTTATGCAATGAGTAAGTATAGCTATAATCTAGAACAAAAATACAAAACAGAACGGTAATTATGTCCGACAGTATAATTCAAATTAAAAATGTAAATAAATGGTTTGGGGATTTTCAAGTACTAAAAGATATAAATTTAGAAGTTAAACCAAAAGAAAAAATTGTAGTTTGTGGACCTTCTGGTTCTGGTAAATCAACTTTAATTAGATGCATAAATAGATTAGAGGAGCACCAACAAGGAGATATTATTGTTGATGGAAATACTTTAACAGAAGATACAAAAAATATTGAACAAATTAGAGCTGAAGTTGGAATGGTGTTCCAACAGTTTAATCTATTTCCTCACTTATCTATTGTAGATAATTGCACACTTGCTCCTATTTGGGTGAAGAAAATGCCTAAAAAAGAAGCTGAAGAATTAGCACTAAAGCATTTAGAAAGAGTTCAAATTCTTGACCAAGCTCAGAAATTTCCTGGCCAATTATCTGGTGGACAGCAACAAAGGGTAGCTATTGCTAGAGCACTGTGTATGGAACCAAAAATTATGTTGTTTGATGAACCAACATCAGCCCTTGATCCTGAAATGATTAAGGAAGTTCTAGATGTTATGGTTGATTTGGCTAATCAAGGTATGACCATGATAGTTGTTACTCATGAAATGGGCTTTGCCAAAGAAGTTGCAGATAAAATGATCTTTATGGATGAAGGTATGATAGTAGAAAAAGCTGATACAACAGAGTTTTTTGCTAACCCAAAGAGCGACCGTACTAAGCTTTTCTTAAGCCAAATCTTGTAAAATTTATATATATTCTAATCTTAACAATTGCTTGACAGGTTTTTAGTTTTTAAGGTTTTTTTATTAAAATAAATAAATTTTTCTATTGCAGTAGTTGAAATAAATTTGTTCAATAGTGTTTTAAAATTTAATTAAGAGGGGTCTTAATGGAAGATAATTTCAACAAACACTTAGGGAATAAACTTAAGTTAAGAAGATTGGCTTTAGGTTTAACACAAACAAAAGTAGCAAAAGCAATTAACGTAACATTTCAACAAATCCAAAAATATGAAAAAGGAACGAACGGAGTAAGTTCAATTAGATTACTTCAGCTTTCAAATTATTTAAAAGTACCGATAAACTATTTCTTTGAAGATTTTTCAGAATATTTAGTTAATTTAGAAAAATCTCAAGAAGGACATATGAATGTAAATTATAATTTTTTAGCAAAAGTTTATTCAGAACTTAATGCTGATCAAAAATTAAAATTTAACAAAACATTACAAATTTCAGGATCTAATATTTCTAAAGCAATTTAATCATAACCAAAATATGACCCCTTTGGTTAATTGTTTATTCATAAAATTTTAGATTAATTTTTTTTTTGGCTCCTCGGGCAGGACTCGAACCTGCGACCAATTGATTAACAGTCAACTGCTCTACCAACTGAGCTACCGAGGAATGTAAAAATCACAACTTACTTTTTTTTAAAACTAAAACAAGATTTTTTTTGGAGGCAACGCCCGGAATCGAACCGGGATACAAGGATTTGCAATCCTCTGCGTAACCATTCCGCCACGTTGCCTTCTTGTTTTAGACGAATAGCTTTAGGCCTTTTTATATTAAATTTTTTATATTAGTCTATTAAATAACGTTCCAAATTGATTATTGTTAAATAAGATTATTAAATTATAAACTTTAAATTCAATGAGTAACGATAAATATATCCATTCTGAAGTTGAAAATAAGATTTATTCATATTGGGAAAAAAACGAATTATTTAAACCAAAAGAAAATTCTAAAAAATTTTCAATAGTAATTCCCCCACCAAATGTAACTGGTAGCCTTCATATGGGGCACGCATTAAATAATTCTATTCAAGATTTATTAGTTCGTTATCATCGGATGAATAATTATGAAACTTTATGGCAACCAGGAACTGATCATGCTGGTATTGCAACACAAGCCTTAGTGGAAAAAAAACTAACCTCTGAAAAGATAGATAAGAATGAGATAGGTAGAGATAAATTTATTGAAAAAGTTTGGGAATGGAAAGAGCAATATGGTGACATAATAATCAATCAATTAAAAAAACTTGGTTGCTCTTGTGATTGGTCAAGAAATGCATTCACAATGGATGAAAATTTATCCAAATCAGTTATCAAAGTTTTTGTAGAGCTTTATAATAAAGGTTTAATTTACAAGGATAAGAAATTAGTAAACTGGGATACTGTTCTTAAGACAGCTATTTCAGATTTAGAAGTAGATCAAAGAGAAGTAAATTCAAAAATTTACTATATTAAGTATACTATAGATGGAACTAGTGAATTTATAACTATAGCAACTACAAGACCCGAAACAATGCTAGGTGACACCGCTATAGCTGTTAATCCAAAAGATGATCGGTTCAAATCATTTGTTGGCAAAACAGTAACTATACCAATCGTTGGTAGAAAAATAAAAATTATAGAAGATGATTATGCTGATCCTGAACAAGGCACAGGAGCATTGAAAATAACTCCTGCTCATGATTTTAATGATTATGATGTCGGTCAAAGAAACAATCTAGAGATAATAAATATTTTTACTGAAGAAGGTAAAATAAATGAAAACGCACCCGAACGCTATAAAGGTCTTGATAGATTTGAAGCTAGAAAAAGAATTTTAAAAGAACTCAAAGAAAAAGAATTTTTTGTAAAAGAGGAAAATATTAAAAATAAAGTTCCATATGGAGATAGATCTAATTCTATAATTGAACCTTTTCTTACAGAACAATGGTTTGCAGATGCTGGTAAATTATCTGTTAAAGCTAAAGAAGTTGTTAATTCAAAAAAAACAAATTTCTTTCCTGAAAATTGGTCAAAGACTTATTTTCAATGGATGAACAATATTGAACCTTGGTGTATTTCGAGACAATTGTGGTGGGGACATCAAATACCTGCATGGTACGGACCAGATAATAAAATTTTTGTTGCTATAAATGAAGAAGAAGCAAAATCACAAGCAAAAGAATTTTACAAAAAAGAAGTAGAACTAAATAGAGATCCTGATGTTTTGGATACTTGGTTTTCATCTGGTTTATGGCCTTTTGCTACTTTAGGGTGGCCAGAAGATGATGATTATATAAAGAAATTTTATCCAACTTCAGTATTGGTAACTGGTTTTGATATTATCTTTTTCTGGGTTGCTAGAATGATTATGTTTGGAACAGAATTTTTAGATAAAGAACCCTTTAAAGACATATATGTTCACGCACTAGTAAGAGACGAAAAAGGACAAAAAATGTCCAAATCAAAAGGAAACGTAATTGATCCTTTGGATTTAATTGAAAAATACAGCGCTGATGCATTGAGATTTACTTTACTATCAATGGCTTCACCTGGGACAGATGTAAAGTTGTCAGAAGATAGAGTTAAAGGTTATAGAAATTTTCTAAATAAATTGTGGAATGCCAATAACTTTTTAATAACAAATGAATGTGATTTTAAAGATATTGATGATCTACCAAATTTAAACGTAAATATAAATAAGTGGATATATTCAGAGCTAATAGAAGCAAAGAATAAAATTCAAAAAAATCTTGAGGATTATAGATTTGATGAAGCTGCAAAAAATGCATATCAGTTTGCTTGGCACTCATATTGTGATTGGTATCTGGAGTTATCTAAAACTATTCTTTTTTCAGATGATAATGATGCAAAAGCAGAGGTTAAAAAAGTATCATCTTATATATTTAAACAAATTTTAATATTACTTCATCCATTTATTCCGTTTGTAACAGAAGAAATATGGCTCAAAGACCAATTTGATAAGAATGGTAGCGATTTTTTAATGCATAAAAATTGGGTAACAGGAGACGTGAACAAAGATAATAGTACTGAGCAGGTAGAAAATATCATAAATATTATTTCAGAGCTTAGATCCTTTAAAAACGAACTTAATGTTAGCCCAGGTTCATTTATTGACGTTTCAGTTAAAGGTATAAATGATAATCAAAAAGAATTTATTAATAAAAATGAAGTTATCTTAAAAAAACTTGGAAGAATAAACAGCATACTTGATGATGATTTAGAAAAACCTGCTGCAACAATGGTTGTTTCAGGTGATTTATTCAAAATTTATTTTGATAAAGATGTAGATTTAAAATTAATTAAAGAAAACCTAACAAATAAACAAAGTAGATTAGAACAGGAAATGAATAAAATTTCTCAAAGATTAGAGAATAAAAGTTTTGTAGATCGTGCACCAAAAGAGATTGTTGAACAAGAAAAAACTAATTATAATAATTTAAAGAATGATATTGAGAAAATATCAATAACAATAAAGGGTATATAATGGCAAAATTTAATAAAAAGAAACTTCCAAGTAGACATACATCATTAGGACCAGATAGAGCACCACATAGATCTTTTTATTATGCAATGGGTGAAACAGAAAAAGATGTAGCAAAACCCTTTGTTGGAGTAGTTTCAACTTGGAATGAAGCAGCGCCTTGTAACATTGCTTTAATGAGACAAGCACAATCTGTTAAAAAAGGTGTTAGAGCAAACGGCGGAACACCAAGAGAATTTTGTACAATTACTGTTACTGATGGAATTGCAATGGGTCATGAAGGAATGAAATCTTCATTAATTTCAAGAGAGGTTATAGCAGACTCTGCCGAACTTACTGTTAGAGGACATTGTTATGATGCATTAGTTGGTATTGCAGGATGTGATAAATCTTTACCAGGATTGATGATGTCAATGGTTAGACTTAATGTACCGAGTGTATTTATTTACGGAGGATCCATTCTTCCAGGTACTTACAAAGGAAAAGATGTAACTGTAGTAGATGTATTTGAAGCAGTTGGTAAACATTCATCAGGTCAAATGTCAGCAGCTGAGCTTAGAAAATTAGAATTAGTAGCTTGTCCAAGTGCGGGTGCTTGTGGTGGTCAGTTTACTGCTAACACAATGGCATGTGTATCAGAAGCAATTGGTTTAGCATTACCTTATTCTGCAGGAACTCCTGCTCCTTATGAAGAAAGAGATAAGTATTCAAAAGAAAGTGGTAAAATGGTTATGAACCTTTTACAGAAAAAAATTAAACCAAGAGATATTGTTACAAGAAAAGCCTTAGAAAATGCTGCAACCATTGTTGCTGCAACAGGTGGATCTACAAATGCAGGTCTTCATTTACCTGCTATTGCTAATGAAGCAGGAATTAAATTTGATTTAATGGATGTTGCAAAAATATTTAAACGAACACCTTATCTTGCAGATTTAAAACCTGGTGGAAAATATGTTGCAAAAGATATGTGGTTAGCAGGTGGTGTACCAATGTTATTAAAAACTTTATACGAAGGTGGATATATTCATGGAGACTGTATGACTGTTACAGGTAAAACTATGAAAGAAAATTTAAAAAATATTAAATTTAATCCTAAACAAAAAGTAATGAGATCTTACAAAGATCCATTGTCTCCAACAGGAGGTGTTGTTGGATTAAAAGGTAACTTAGCTCCAGAGGGAGCAATTGTTAAGGTTGCAGGACTTAAAAAATTACAATTTACTGGAAAAGCAAGATGCTTTGATAATGAAGAAAGCGCTATGAAAGCTGTTCAAAGTAGAAAGTACAATGATGGTGATGTAATTATTATCAGATACGAAGGACCAGTTGGAGGTCCAGGTATGAGAGAAATGTTATCTACAACTGGAGCAATTTACGGTCAGGGAAAAGGGGAGAAAGTAGCCCTTATAACTGATGGAAGGTTCTCTGGTGCTACAAGAGGCTTTTGTGTGGGTCACGTAGGCCCTGAGGCCGCTCTAGGGGGTCCTATAGGTCTATTAAAGAACGGAGATATCATTGATATTGATGCTAAAAAAGGAACAATCAATGTAAGGCTTTCTAAAAAAGAATTAGCTTCTAGAAGAAGAAAATGGAAAGCTAAAAAATCTGACTTTGGATCAGGTACTTTGTGGAAATACGCACAAACAGTTGGACCAGCATATTTAGGTGCTCCAACTCATCCAGGTAAGAAAAAGGAAGTTAAAGACTATTCAGAGATTTAATGAAAATAAGACCAGTTATTTTATGTGGTGGTGCTGGTACACGTCTTTGGCCTAATTCTAAAAATCATCAAGCGAAACAGTTTATTGATTTTGGCAATTGGACTTTACTTGGAAAAACTCTAGAGAGAACAAAAGCATCCATTTATGATGCACCTATTATAAGTACAAACAAAAAATATCTAAGTAAAGTTAAGCAACATTTAAGAAAAAACAAAATTAATAAATATAAAATTGTTGTTGAGCCAGCTAAAAGAAATACGGCTCCAGCTATCTTAAGCACAGCTTTAATAAAAGATATTCCTGATAATCAGCCACTAATGTTTTTCACAGCTGATCATTTGATTGAGAAAATAAATATATTTAATAAGGCTATCAATAAAAATAAGTCCAATCTTAATGAAAATAATATTTTTGTATTTGGTATCAAACCAAAATCACCAACAAGTGATTACGGTTATTTCTTAACTAAAAAAATTAAAAGTAACATTAATAAAGTAACTAGATTTATTGAAAAACCTAAAGAAGCAAAAGCAAAAGAAATCATTCGAAAAAGTGGATATTGGAACTCAGGAATGTTTTATCTTCGTAAAGATTCAATCATCAATAACTTTAAAAAATATAACCGAACTATATATAGAAATTGTGTAACAGCAGTTAATAAGGCAAAATATAAATCAAATACTTATCATTTAAATAAATCCTCATTTATAAAAGCAACTGCTAAATCTTTTGATTATGCAATCCTTGAAAAAACAAAGCAAATTAATGCAATTAAATTAGATATACCTTGGTCAGATCTTGGAAGTTGGAAAGAAATTTTAAAAATGTATGACAAAAATAAAAACAAATATATTAAGAAGAAAAATGTTTATTTTAGACCGTGGGGTAGGTACACAAACCTATTTGAAGGCAAAGAATTTTTAATTAAAGAACTTTATGTTAAACCAAAAGGAATACTAAGTTTACAAAAGCATCATCATAGAGCTGAGCATTGGTTGGTCACGCAAGGTAATGCCAAAATAACTCTAAACAAAGAGACAATTATTAAAAAACCTGGTGAACATATATTTATACCACTAGAGGCTATACATAGAGTTCAAAACTCTGGACAAAAACCAGTTAAAATTATGGAAGCCCAAGTAGGCTCAATATTAAAGGAAACTGATATTGTAAGATTTCAAGATGTGTACGGAAGAGTTTCGAAAAAGTAATAATCTTGTAATAATTAGTTTATATTTTTGAAATATTTAAATTCTAAAAGTTTAGAACAAAATTTTAATAAGTTTCTAAATTATTCTTACCTCTTAATTTTAAAATTTTGTGAGTTAATCACTTTCCTCTTCTTAAATTTTAAGAAGAGGAAAGACGAATTGAAATTTAATTATTTACTGATGCTGGATTTTGATTAGTTTTTTTTTTAGCTAGTTTTTTAGCTTTTTTCTCAGCAATTTTTTTCTCTACACTTGCAACTTTTATACTGATCTTATCTAGTTTTTTTTCTTTTAAAATAATTTTATTTTTTAATTTATGAATTGATTTATTTATTTTTTGTTTTTTCTTTGCAAAGTTTTTTAGTTTTTTCTTCATATCAACCCCCAATTGTATTTAAGTTAAATAAATTATTGCAAACTTTCAAAATGAAGTAAATAATATTTTCAGGCTGCTTTTAGTAAATTAAATTTTCTTTTAGAAGATTTGATAACTATATCCTTAAGAGAGCCAAAATTATCTCCATCTATCTGTATGGGTATGCTTTTATCAATAGTTTTAAGTTTAACTTCGTTTGTATTTTTTGTGATTACCGAATTTGATTTATTAAGATTGCCATTAAAAATAATTAGAAAGATATAGTATAAAAGTTTCATTCTACTTAAATCTTTAAAGATATATGTTGTAAATTTTTCTTCAAAAATATTTGTATCTGTTATTTTATGGTGACCCGCATAATATTTACTATTCGAACATAATACCCAATCTGCTAACAATTCATCGTTATCAATATTTACTTTAATCTTAGTATTTTTCATAAAAATAAATTTTTCTAATCCTTTAATTCCAAATATTACTTTTCCTAGTATTTTTTTAATTTTAGAATTTATAGATTGAACAATTTGAGCATCCCAACCTATGCCAGCCATGAGAATAAAATAATTGTCATTAATTTTGACAAGATTAGTTTTTTCTAAGTTATCCGACGTTAATGTTTGTAAAATTTTGTTTATATTTTTAGACATTCCAAGTTCTGCTTGTAAAATATTTGCTGTACCAGCTGGTACATATCCAATTGCAAAATTTTCTTTTGGTTGAAAATTATTTTTGATTAGTTGATTTATGGCAAAACACACAGAGCCATCACCTCCAGCAACTACTAATCTATCGTAATCTTGCTTTACGATTTGTTTAAATAAATCTTCAGCTTCTTTTTCAGTAACTGTTTCAAAGAGATCAACATGATGCGACAATTTTAGGTTGTTGCAAATTTTTTTTATAAAATTGGATTTTCTACCAGAAGAAGCTTTTTTGTTATAAATAAAGCAAAATTTCATTTTATCTTGTTATTTTTATTTTAATAAATCTTTAACATTACTATGACACAACCAGGTTAATGATTCTAGTATTAATTGAGAATAATTATCTCAGATTGGAGCTGCATAGTGAAACCCATTTTACAATATAAAAGTATTTTTATTTCAGATGTTCACCTTGGAACAAAGGGATGCCAAGCGGAGAAATTGTTAGAATTTTTTAAGAATACAAGATCTGAAAAATTGTATTGTGTTGGTGACATTATAGATGTGTGGGCATTGCAAAAAAACTTTTATTGGCCGCAAGCACACAACGACGTAATTCAAAAAATATTGAGAAAAGCTCGTCATGGAACAGAAGTGTTTTATGTTATTGGTAATCACGATGAAGTATTTAGGAAGTTTATTCCAATGCATTTTGGACAAATCAAAATGATTAACAGAGTAATTCACCAGTCGGTACAAAATAAAAAATATTTAGTTGTTCATGGCGATGCTTGGGATGGTGTTATGCGATATGCCAAATGGCTCTCCAAGTTAGGTTCAATAGCTTATGAAATGCTATTGAGACTAAACATAGTTATTAATTTCTTTAGAAAATTGAGAGGAAAAACTTATTGGTCTTTGGCTAAGTATTTAAAATATAAAGTTAAAAATGCAGTTAAATATATCGGTGAATATGAAAGAACTATTGCTCAATATGGTAAGAAAAAGAAATTTGATGGAATAATTTGTGGTCATATTCATCACGCTACGAATGAGGATTTTGATGGAGTAAATTACTTAAATTGTGGTGATTGGGTTGAGTCTTGCACTGCACTCGCTGAAAATTATGATGGTACTTTTGAAATAATTTATTGGGACAAAATTAGAAAAGATTATGTAGATGTAGATGAAGATGAAATGATATCATCTAATACAGTAGAAGATGATCAACTTAAAAAAGCATCTTAATGAAAATTTTGATTGTAACTGATGCTTATTATCCGCAAGTCAACGGTGTAGTTAGAACTCTTCATGAAACTGGTGAAATATTAAAATCTCAAGGTCATCAAATTGAATATATAACGCCGCAACAGTTCATGACTGTACCAATGCCAAAGTATAATGAAATTAGATTGTCTTTAAATGTTTGGCCAAGAGTAGGAAACTTAATTAAATCAATAAATCCTAACGCAATTCATATTGCAACAGAGGGTCCTTTAGGTTTTATGGCAAGAAGGTATTGTATAAAAAATAAATTAAAATTTACTACAAGTTTTCACACTAGATTTGATAAGTATATGAAGCTTTATATGCCGATCATCCCAGCTAAATGGTCAGAAAAATTTTTATGTAATTTTCATAATAAAGCAGAGAGAATTTTAGTAACAACAGAGTCGATGCGAAAAGAATTGATCGATTTAGGAATTGATAATAGCAAGATGGTAACTTGGACAAGAGGAGGTAACCATGGTGCTTTTAAAAATCCACAAAAAAGAGATCTACCTTACAAAAGACCAATTTGGATTTACGTTGGAAGAGTAGCGGTAGAAAAAAATATTAAAGCATTCTTAGACTTAGATCTAGAAGGTACCAAAGTCGTCATAGGCAAAGGTCCAGATCTTGAAAATTTGAAAAAGAAATTTCCCAATGATGTTTTTTTAGGTGAGAGAACTAATGGAGAATTGGCTTCACACTTTGCATCATCAGATGTTTTTGTATTTCCCAGTAAAACTGACACTTTTGGTATTGTTGTTTTAGAATCTTTAAATTGTGGTACACCCGTAGCAGCATACCCTGTACCAGGCCCAAAAGATATTTTAGGTGGAACTAAAATTGATACTTTGGATAATGATTTAAAAGCTTCTGCTTTGAAAGCTTTAAAGATAAGTAGACAAGATTGTCTAGAATTTGCTAAAAAATACAGCTGGGAAGAAACTGCTAAGATATTTTTTGATAATATTTCACCTAATTAATACCTATAACAATATTTTTTAAATTTTCGGAAATCTCTTCATTAGTTAAATTTTTTGTTTTAAGTTCATAAATAGGTTTATTTATTATAACTTTGAAAGTTTCATTTTTCTTGTTTAAGAGTTCACGTATAAATAAAGCTCTTCTTAAATTGTTATTTATAAATCCTGTAAACTGAAAAAACTTACTATTTTTTCCAAAAAATTTTACAGGTATTATTGTTGGATTACTTTTTTTTATAATAGAACCAATTAATGGTTTCCACTTTCTTTCCTTTGGGTTATCAAATATGAATTTAGATGTAGCAACTTCACCTGACGGAAATGTGATTAAACAACCACCGTTCATTATGTGATTTATAGAATTATTTTTGCTGTTAATATTGAAGATAACATCTTTTTTATTAGTGCTAAATTTTAAAGGGTATAAATATTCTGTAATATGATCAATTTTTGTTAATTCATTATTTATAAGAATTTTGTAATCTTTCCTAATATTAGAGACTATAGAAGAAAGTATTAAACCGTCTAATATGCCAAAAGGATGGTTTGCAACTAAGATAGTTGGTCCTGATGATGGTATATTTTGAATTCCTTGAGCATTATATTTAATATTTAAAATTTTAAGAGTTTCGTCCCAAAAATTTTTGTTATTAAAGTTATTATAATTTTCGGAGTATAGATTTTGTATATAAGAATATTTTGTAATTTTTTTTAATATTTCCACAATATTAGTAAGAAAATTTTTCTAAATACTTTGTATCAATCTTATTAAATTCTACAAAAATAAATATATCAATAGTTTTAAATTTAGGATCAATGATTGCACCATTTCCAATTTTGGCATTTAGCTTCAGGTATCCTTTAATTAATGTCGGAAGATTTTTTATTAATTTTAAAGATGGTTTAACTTTTTTATTGTAATCAATATTTATTGACATTTTTGGATTTGCTGTGACCTCAACATCTTTATTCATTAAAAAATTTTGTTGCAAATAGATTAGCTCATCTTCTATTTTTTTATAATCTGTGTGCAAGAAACTAGCTGTACCAAACAAACCCTGTATTTTATTCGATATTACGTATCTATGAATTTCTTTCCACATTGATTGTAGTACATTTTTATTTCTATGATCTTTGTGAATACATGATCTGCTTACTTCTAATAAATTGTTATATTTTGGTGATTTAATTAAATTGTCTAAATTATATTCTTCACTAGTACAAAATCCTACATTCCCAATATTTTCCTGCTTAAGTAATCTGTATGTACCGATAATACTAGTTTTACTAAATTTATTTTTTTTATAAGAAACGATTATATGGTCACAATATTTATCATAAATATCAGTATCTTTTTTGAAACTTGAAATATTTATTATTTTTTTCTTTTTTCTATCTTCAAAAAAAACTTTATACCTTAGTTTTTGTGCAGCTTTTATCTCACTTTTAGTGTCGGCCAATTTAGTGATAAAAGTAGGTTTAAAAAAATTTCCAGTATTTATGTAAAATTTTTTACTATAATTAGTATTTGAAAAATGTTTTAAAGTTAACATTAAAATTAAATAAGAGATTCTTATTTAATTTTTGTTAAACATATGTTTCAAATTTCTT
>NZ_JBNAJY010000007.1:0-14220 GCF_052047595.1 Candidatus Pelagibacter sp. HIMB1715
ATACTTAAAAATAACAGTAAAACTACACTTCAAAATATTAGTGAGAAAATAAATTTAAGTATTGCTCCTACAGCCAGAAGAATTCATCAATTAGAAGAAAGCAATATAATTAAAAATTATTCAGTAAATATTGATGAAACATCACTAGGTTATAAATTTCCTGCCTTCATATTTATTAGTCTAGAAAAACAACAATCAAAAAATTTTGATAAATTTGAGAAAAAAATTTTAAATTTTCCTGAAGTTGTTGAGTGTTGGTTAATGACAGGTGCTAAAGATTATTTAATAAGAATTGCAGTTAAAGACGTTGAGGAATTTGAAGATTTTTTAACTAAAAAACTAACTGTGATAGAGGGTGTTTCCTCTGTTGAAACCTCCATACCTTTGAGAAGAGTAAAGTCTGAATACTCGCGTGTGGAATAAAATTTAACGACAAATATAACAATTCATTAAAATAATATTACAATTCAGTTACAATCCACAATTTTATAAACAAATACTACTCCAATAGTGCTCCAATGACATTGGTTCTTGAGTAATTGCTTTATTTATGAATTTGATATTGTTAGTCTTTTGAATAAAAAAATTAATTTATGAAAGTAGCTGTAATTCAACATCCGCCCAAATATCTAAACTTACAAAAAACTATAGATTTAGGAGTTGAGCTTATTAAAACTGCTGCTGATAAAGGATCTAAATTAGTTGTGTTTCCTGAGGCTTGGTTTCCTGGATATCCAGAATATGTTTGGAGGTTAAAACCAGGGGGTGAGATGAGCTTAACTGATGATTTGTTTAAAATTTCACAAGCAAATTCAGTTAATCTTTCAAAAGGTCATATGAAACCCATTCAAGAGGCTGCAAAGAAAAATAAAGTTGTCGTAGTTGCTGGTCACCAAGAAATTGATGGAGAAGTTAGTGGATCAACTCTTTATTGTTCTATCATTATAATTAATAATGATGGAACCATCTTAAATAATCATAGAAAATTGATGCCAACAAATCCTGAACGTATGGTTTGGGGTCCTGGAGATGGTAGTGGTTTAAATGTTGTTGAAACAGCAGTTGGTAGAATTGGCGCATTAGCATGTTGGGAAAATTACATGCCACTTGCAAGATACTCTTTGTATTCACAAAATATTGATATTTATATTGCACCAACCTGGGATGAGGGAGAACCTTGGCTTTCAACAATGAAACATATTTCACGAGAAGGAGGTTGTTGGGTAATAAGTTCAGCAACTGCAATACAGGCATCCGATCTACCAGATGACATGCCTCATAAAGATCATTTGTACCCTGATAAAGATGAGTGGATTAATTGTGGTGATGCAATTATTTATAAACCATTTGGTGATTTGCATGCAGGGCCTTTACACAAAGAAAAAGGAATACTCTATAGCGATATTGATATTTCTTTTTCAAAATCTTCTAGAAGAAGATTTGATGCAACAGGTCATTATTCAAGACCAGATGTTTTTAATTTAACCATAGACAAAAGTAAGAAAAAACCAATTTCGTAAAAAATTATTTTTAACTAATTAATTATGACTTTAGATAACTGGGTATTATTCATCATTGCAGTTTTAGCTCTTATGAGCACACCTGGGCCAAGTCAATTATTGATGTTATCCAACAGCGCAACTTATGGCCTTAAAAATTCAGTTGCAACAATAGTGGGGGATTTGTCAGCAAATCTTTTACAAATGATAATAGCCACAGCTGGTATTGGGTTATTGATAGCATCATTTGATAATAACATCTTAATCTACATAAAATGGATAGGTGTTACATATTTAGTTTGGAATGCTTTAAAATTGATACTGTCAAAAAAACAAAATGCCAACAATTATAAAAAATCAAACAATAAAAAGGTTTATAGAAAATTGTTTTTGCAAGGTTTTTTAACATCTGCATCAAACCCTAAAGCAATTTTATTTTTTGCTGCTCTCTTTCCACAATTTATATCTGTAAATGGTGATATCTGGATTCAATGTTTAATTTTATCTATTACGTATATTTTCATTGATGGCATTTTTCTTCTTTTTTATGGTCTTGCAGCCTCGAAAATCACTATGATGATAAAGAGCAATTCAAGCTTGATGATTAATAAAGTTGGAGGCTCATTAATGTTAGTTGCTGCGCTTTTATTAGGATTTAAATCGCTTGATAAATAATTTTTAAATTACTTAATTCAATTCAGTTACAATCTACAATATTGTTTAATTAACTCTTGCTAAATATATACGTTAATGACATTGGATATGGAGGTTAGTTTAACTTAAGACTTCTTTTTTGATTTAAATTTTTATCTAAATTTTTGCTTGATAAATATTTCAAATAACCTTTTTTTATTTTTTTCCAATCTTTATCAATGATTGCATACCAGGAAGTGTCTCTATTTCTTTTTTTATAAATTGTTGCTTGTCTAAATATACCTTCAAATTTAAAACCTAATCTTAAAGCAGCTTTATTAGATTTTTTATTTAAACTATCACATTTCCACTCGTATCTTCGATAACCTAAATTCTCAAAAACATTTTTCATCATAAGGTACATCGCCTCTGTAGCCTCAACTGTTCTTTGAAGATTTTTAGCATAGGTAATCCAACCTACTTCAATGGTTCCTATTTCTGGTTTAATTCTAAGATAACTTGCTAAACCACAATAGGTTTTAAGCCTTTTTGAGTAAATTGAGTAAAAAAATGGATTACCAGATAATTTTTCTGTAGTTAAATACTTCTTAAAAGAACTAAAAGTCTTGTATGGACCTGTTGGCATATAAGTCCAATCAATTCCTTTTTTGTCTAAGGAAAAGTTTTTATATAAATCTTTAGCATGCTTTTTTGCGCTAACTGGTTCTAAAGAACAATATTTACCAATTAATTTTTTGTTTGAAGGATATTTTGCTTTATTAAATTTTACACTAAAGCCTATTTTCATTATTTAATTTTATTAACAACAGCTTTTTTTCTCAGTATCTGATCTTGCGCCATCTGTATTATAAATCTCAGCATCTTCCATTGTATGGTAAGCTTCCCAAGCAACACCATTTGGATCATTTACCCAAGATTTTTCTGATTTTGCATAACAACATGTTACCTCACCATCAGAATAAGTAGATATATCAGCTTTATCTAAATTAGTTCTTATATCGTTTAGTTTCTCAACTTTATCAACTTGTATTCCTAGATGATCTACACCTAAAGTTTTTACTCTAGTAGATATTGCAAAATTAACTTTAGGATCTTCCAAAATCCATTGAGCATAATCTTCTTTTACTTTTGTTGGTTCAGATTTGAATAAATTTTTGTAAAAATTTATACTTTCGTTTAAGTTTTTAACTCCAAGATGTAAATGTAGTCTTTGCATATTTTTAATTATTTTTTATTTAGTTTAAAAACTTACTATATATCAAATTTTTCTAATAAGAAATTGATTAGTAAATTGTAAATGAATGCAAAACTAAAAATATAAAACAGAAAAATTGCTGCTTTAGAATTAAATATGTATCCAGTAGAAGTTAAAAGGACCAAGAAAAAGCTTATCGATAAAGCAAGCTTAGATAGCGCTTTTTTCTTAAAATGAGATTTAATTTCTTTTTCCTTCATATATCCTATTAACTAAAATACTTAATATACCAATGAATTTTAAAAAATATATATGGAAATGTAGATTGTTAGTTTTGAATATTCCAAACTACACTAATCAAGAATATAAAAATTCAAAAGATATTTACCAAAAACACATAAAAGAATTTCACAAAAGATTCATAAAACTCGTTACAAGATTAGACAAATCAAAAAACTTTACTGTTAGCTTAATTGGCTTTGATGGAACTGAAAAAGCTAAGTTAGATGCAATAAATCTAAAAAAAATATTTACTTTAGTTGATAAAATGCCAATGAATAAAATGATTAAGGACAAAAGTTTTAAACCTTTAAATCTTTCATTATTTTCTGATTATAAACCTGAGACAACTTTACATGGATTAGGTTTTAAGAATAAAGAAAAGGCGCTTTATACAGTTAAAGCTATCAAAAAAAGATCAATTAAGTATCAAGTAAATGTTATTGCAACAATGCTTGGAAGAGCAAAAAATCATCCTAACAAAACTAAAGATATGGATGATGCAATAAGGATCTTTGACAAATGGATGAAAGATTATAAGAGAAGTAAGAACAAATGAAAAAACTACTATCAATAATATTTTTAAGCTTTTTTAGCATGAGCGCTTATGCTGATGATCAACAAACTTTTGTATTTAACAACTTACAAGGCGATTTCACGACTTGTTATAGTTATTATTTATTGTCTGAAGAAGGTTTTAAAAAAAGTGGTAGTGCTAATGATGAAACTATAGCAGGACTTAATAAATCAGCAGATTTATCATTAGAATCTGTTTTTATGATTGGTCAGCAATTAGGCATGAACACAGATACCATGAGAAATAGAGTTAAAACTTCCTTTGAAAGTATGAAAAAAGAGATGGGTGAAGATTATAAAAACTTTTCAGCAGTTTTAGATAAATACGGAATATTTTGTAAGGACTTAATAGAAAAAACAGACGACAGAGTTCTATTCTGGGAAGATAAATTTAAGTAAATTAATATTTAGATAATTAAAGGTTATGTTAACCTAACGTTAACTAATGAGTAATATTTATCATTCAGATATTTATCAGTTTAATAAACCTGTTCCTAGTTATTGGGAAGCAATCTCAAGTGAGAACTTAAATTTAGAGAAACTTCAAAAAGACATTAGTTCAGAAATAGTAGTAATAGGTGGTGGTTATACTGGTTTACTTTGTGCAATTAATTTAATTGAAAATCATAATTTAGATGTAGTTTTGGTTGAGGCTGGAAAAGTAGGTTGGGGTGCTTCTTCTCGAAATGCAGGATTTTGCTGTCTTCCTCCAAGCAAGATGTCTTATAAAAAAATGCAATCTGTTTATGGAACAGAAGAAACTAGAAAATTTTTTAAAAATTCAGTTGAAGGAGCAAATTATACTAAAGAATTAATTAATAATTATAATATTGATTGTGATGTAACTGGTGAAAATAACTTTGTTGTAGCTCATCATAAAAACAAATTTGACCAAATCAAAGAACAAGCTGAAGTTTATAAATCTGAATTTGGAATTGAGACTAAAGTTTATTCAAAAGAGGAATTTGATGAAGTAGGTCATGGTGGAACTGAGCAATTTGGAGCTTTTTCATATAAACCTGGATTTGCAATCAATCCTTTAAAATTTATAAACGGACTTGCAAAGTATGCTTTGTCTAAAAAGTTAAAAATATATGAGCACACAAAAGTTGAAAAAATAGAAAAAGACAATGGTTCTTATTTTTTAAGAACTAGCGAAGGATCAATAAAGACAAAAAAAATTGTAGTTGCAACTAATGGATTTTATCAAGAAGGATTAATTCCCGAAATGGATGGAAGAGTATTACCTGTTATTTCAAATATTATTGTAACAAGACCACTTACAAATGAAGAGCTTAGTTTACATAACTTTAATACTTATGCTCCAATAGCTAATTCAAAAAACCTTTTATATTATTATCGAAAGTTACCTGATAATCGAATTTTATTTGGGACTAGAGGAGATTTTGAAGGCAGTGATCAATCAAATCAGAATAGAGCAAATGATATGGAAAAATTTTTAAAAAATATATTTCCTAAATGGAGCAATGTGACAATAGATTATAATTGGAGAGGTTTAATTGCATTATCTCAAAAGCTTACTCCTTCAATTGGTAAAATTGATAACGAAGAGATTTATTATGGATTTGGTTACAGCGGTGTAGGGGTTAGTGCTGCACCATGGACTGGAAAACAATTGTCTAAGCTAGTTTTTTCATCAAATAGTAAAGACCTTGAAATTTCAACAATTTATAAAGGTTTACCTAAGAAATTTATTTTTCCAAAATTAAGAGTATTTTATTTTAAATTAGCAGTGTGGTTTTATAGAATTAAGGATAAGTTTAATATTTAATGATTGAGTTTATAGATATATTTTTTAATCAATACTTAAGGATATTTGTAGGAATTGTCCTTGTGGGTCTTATTCTGTTTTCTTTATATTATAAATTTAAAAATAAATAAAACTTATTGCCCTAAAGCTTCCTTTGCTTCTTCAACAGAGTAGTTGGTGCCATATTGTTCATTATAGGCAGAAACTGCATCAGCAAAGCTATCATATCCTAATCCACTTGCTGCAGCCTCAAGATCAGTTGAAACACCTACAGTGGCCGCTAAAGCAATAGAGTCAGCTACTGTTTGTAAATCTGTACCAAGATCTTTAGCTATAGATGCTGCCTCGAATGAGCCAACTTGACTTAAAAGATCTACTCCTGCTGTTACATCCCCCCAATTAGATGTTGAACCATCAATAGTAGCGTTTTGCCAAATATTTGCATATTCTTCAGAGGTCATGTTGGTGCCATATTCTGCATTAACTAATTTAGTTAAATTTTCAAAATTTGCATTTGCTCTGATATCGTTAATAGTTTCTTGATCTAAAGAATCTCCGAATTCGGCAATAATACTTTCAGCAGCTATTTTTGTATAATTATCTAAAGTAATTGAGAAATCTTGATTGAGCCAATTTTCTAAATTAAATGAAGGATTATCTTGAACAGATTTTGCAATATCAATTAGATTTTGATTTATTTCATTACTTAAATCTGTTTCATTAAAATTAATTAAACTTTCAAATTCATTTCTTGCTAATTGTGCTTTTATATCATCAATATTTTCACTCGTTAATTCGATTAAATTTCCAGATTTGTCTTTAAAGTTATCAACAGGCAAGTCTCCCTTCCAAGAATTAGCCCAATCTTTTACCTCCCAATTTTCCATTTCTTTTAAATTTTGATAGGCTATTTTTAGTGGTGTAAATTCATAACCATCTTTCTCAATATCTTCTACAATTTCATCTACAGCAAAATCATTATTTGCTAAATTAAGAGCTTGCTTTTGTAAATTAAGGATATTTTGATTGTTTTGTTTTTTTGAGCTTAATGAAGCTAAAGTTAATGTTTTTTTTGTATCGTCTGAAACATTTTCAATGTTGATTTGACTTAAATCATTCTCAAATTTTTTTTTTATAATATTTTTTTCAACATCCTTTAAAATTGCATTTGAAAAATCAATAGAATCTATTGCAGTTATTAATTCATTGTCTTCACAATTTTTATTGCAATTCTCTATTAAATCTAAAGATTTTTTAAAAATTTCATCAATATTTTCATAAACACTATATTTATCAGGATTAATTTTGTTAATTTTTTTTAAAGACTTTTGTACATTTTTAGAAGTTTTCTTAAACTCTTTTTCAAATTCTTTCTGACTGATCCTTTGTTCTAATTTTAATTCTAAATTTTTTTTAAATGCTCCATAAGATGATTTAAATTTTGTAGATTCTTTTTTTATTTTTTTTTCTTCGCTTGTAAGCTTGTTCTGGCTTTTGGTACCTTGAGACATAAAATCATACATGTGCATGTAGCCTGTTAATGCATCTTCTAAATTGTCATTGGACGTAAGTCCTATTGATTTTCTCATAGACTCTTTAGCTTGAGATAATGAATAAAGTGATTGTATAGTTTTTTTGCTACTTTTTTTTACATTAGGATAATTGTTTTCATAATCTTCAATAGCTTTTTTTTCTTCCTTAAGTTTATGATTATAAAAAACCTCAAAGTAAGCCATAGCCCTCATCATATTTTCAGGATATTTTTCATTTAAATTTTTGTGTTGTACAAATGTTTTATACATTTCTTCAGCTGATTTCTTTGCAAGCATACTTTCAGAAAAATTTAGATTTTTAAATAATCCTTCAGGATACTCTTTTATCTCTTTATATTGGCCAATTTCTTCTAATTCTTCTTTAGAGACAAATGTTTTACTTAAGTCTTCTCTTTTTAAATTTTTATTGGTTGCTTTAATTTCAATTATTTGTGTAGTTTCTTTTTCTTCTTTTTGTTCAGTTTTTTTTGTAGTTATTTTTTCTTCAATATTTGATTTTTCATCATCTTCTGATTTTAATAGAATATTTTTTGCTTTACTAAATTCATCTTCATTAATTGCACCAGACTTATACAGGTTATTTAATTCAGTTAATTTATCTACAATATCTCCATTAGCTTGACCGAAAAGAAGCAAGGTCGTTAAAAAAATGAAAACTATTTTTCTCACAATTAATTTTTAGCATATACCCAATATGGGTGTCTAATAATATTATTGTTAGAAAATCAGGACTATCTTTTGCAAGAGACTGTCATGACGGTAGCGCTATTATAAAATTAAATACTATAGAAGACATGCTTCTTTCTAAATATTTTAAGCTTTATGAGAAGTTGAAAGAACTTCAAAGAAAGAAAGAAAGGAGTTAGATAATGAAGAAAGTATTGAGCCTATTAGAAAAGATCCTTTAAGAGGCATGGGATTTATTACTAATTTTGAACCAAATAATTGAGGAAGATTAGGACACTCTAAGACTTTTTTAAATGATGTTCAAAAGCCTAAGACTTACTACTGGTAATGAGGGGTTGTGATTAACATGATATTAACTTAAAATATAAAATTATGCTTAGTTATATTGTTCCATTTTTAATTCTGATTTTAGTGGTTGTATTCATCCATGAATATGGACACTATTATTTTGCTAGAAAATATGGAGTTGGGGTCACTGATTTTTCTATTGGATTTGGTAAAGAATTATTTGGTTGGAATGATAAACACGGCACTAGATGGAAAGTATGTGCAATTCCTCTAGGAGGATATGTTAAGTTTTTTGGAGACCGTAATGTTTATTCGCAAGCTGATCATGAAGAGATTTTAGAAAAATATAATGAAGAAGAGAGAGATAAATTATTTATTTTAAAACCCTTATATCAAAGAGTTTTAATTGTATTTGGTGGTCCTTTAGCAAACTTTTTATTAGCTTTAGCAATCTTCTTTTGTATTTATACTTTCGTTGGAAAAGATTTTACTCCAGCTGTAATAAGCGAAGTTCAAAAAGATAGCCCAGCAATGGTTGGAGGCTTAAAAAACCAAGATATTATTTTAGAAATTGATGGCAATGAAGTTAAAAGCATTATGGAAGTTTCAAAATATATAACAATGTCCACAAGTGACTTTATAGATTTTAAAGTTAAGCGTTCATACGAAGAATTAATTTTAAAAATAAAACCTAATATTGTTGAAGGTGAAGATGGTTTAGGAAATAAAATAAATAAAAGAATGGTTGGTATAAAATTAAGTGCTTACAATGATAAAATTAATCATGTTAAATTAGGACCAGCACAAGCATTGTACCATGCAGCAAATGAAGTCTATTTTGTTAGTGTTTCCTCATTAAAATATATTGGTGGAATGATCATGGGGAAAGCAGACACCTCCCAACTTGGTGGCCCTATTAGAATTGCAAAGATATCAGGGCAAGTTGCAACCTTTGGAGTGTTAGCTTTTATTAGTATGATGGCTTATATTTCAATAAGTTTAGGCTTAATTAACCTCTTTCCTATACCAATGTTAGATGGTGGACACTTAATGTTTTATGCATTTGAAAAGGTTTTAGGTCGACCTTTGTCTCAAAAAACACAAGAAGGTTTTTTTCGAATCGGATTGTTTTTGTTGTTATCATTGATGTTTTTCACCACCTTTAATGACCTAAAAGACCTTGGATTATTTAGATAATTTAAATTTCTAAATTGTTAAAAAGATCAATAAAATCAACGTTTATTTAATTTTTTAACAAGATATTGTGTGTCATTTAAACAAAGACACTAAAAAAAAGCTTGATTTATCAACGTTTATGACAAGTATTAATATTAACCAACAAAACCGGAGCTAAAATGAACAAAAAACAACTAGTAGCAAAGCTTTCTGGCTCATTAAACTTGAGCAAAGCAGACGCTGAGCGAACTTTTGATACAATTACCAACACTATTTTAGATGCACTAAAAGGTGATGATTCAGTGAAAATCGCTGGATTTGGTACGTACAAAGTAGCTAAAAGAAAAGCTAGAGTTGGAAGAAATCCAAGAACTGGTGAGCAGATTCAAATCGCTGCTTCTCAGAAGGTAAAATTCTTGCCAGCAAAAGCTTTAAAAGAAGTATTCAATAGATAATATTTTTTTAACAGCCCTAACGTAATTTAAAAACACGTTTAGGGCTGTTACTATATGCAAAAACTGCATACCCAATTTTCCTAATCAGCGTTAGTTTTTAAATTTTTTAAATTTATAAACCACCACTTTAACAAGTGGAGGTCTTATGACTAAAATAATAAAGAGAATATCTGCACCATTACTAAGTTTAGTATTTTTGCTAAACATGAGTAGTGCGGGTATGGCAGAGACAACTGTTTCAGCTGAAGTGGGGTTTATATTTAACACTCTACTATTTTTAATTTGTGGTTTCCTTGTCATGTTCATGGCAGCAGGTTTTGCAATGTTAGAATCTGGTATGGTAACTTCAAGAAGTGTTTCAGTAATTTGTGCAAAGAATATTGGTTTGTATGCAATTGCTGGAATTATGTTTTGGCTAGTTGGTTACAACTTAGCTTATGGTATTCCAGAAGGCGGATACATTGGATCGTTTGTTCCATGGTCAGATGCAAGTGCAATTGACACTGGTTATTCAGATGGTTCTGACTGGTTCTTCCAAATGGTATTCTGTGCAACAACAGTTTCAATTTGCTCAGGTGCTATGGCTGAAAGAATCAAGTTATGGCCGTTCTTCTTATTTGCAGCTATCTTAGCTGGAATTATTTATCCAATCGTTATGGGTTGGCAGTGGGGTGGAGGCTGGTTAGCAGAACTAGGCTTCTCAGATTTCGCTGGATCAACACTAGTACACTCAACTGGTGGTGCGGCTGCTTTAGCTGGTATCATATTGTTAGGTGCTAGATCTGGAAGATTTGACAGTAAAGGTCAACCAAAAGCGTTACAGCCTTTTGCTGCATCTTCAATTCCATTAGTAACAATAGGTGTATTTATCCTATGGTTAGGTTGGTTTGGATTTAACGGTGGTTCACAATTAGCATTAGGTACTTTTGATGATGCAGTTGCGATCTCATCAATCTTTATCAATACAAATCTTGCAGCCTGTGGTGGAGTAATGGCCGCTGGTATCCTTACAAGATTAATGTACGGTAAAACAGATGTTATTCAAATGTTAAACGGAGCAATCGGTGGTCTAGTAGCAATCACTGCAGAACCATTAGCACCATCTCCATTTGCAGCAATTTTAATTGGAGCTGTTGGTGGATTAATCGTAGTGTTTGGAACTAAGTTGTTATTCAACTTCAAACTTGATGATGTTGTAGGTGCAATCCCAGCTCACTTATTTGCTGGAATTTGGGGAACACTTGCAGTGCCATTAACAAACGCTGATGCATCGTTCAGTGCACAATTAATTGGTGTACTTTCAATTAACATTTTTGTTTTTGCTGTGTCTTACATCGTATGGTCAATAATGAAAGGTACGTTTGGAATCAGATTAAGTAAAGAAGCTGAGACCAAAGGTACAGACGTTACTGAAACAGGTGTAATTGCTTACGCAATACGTGACTAATTGCATGCAATATAGAGGCTCTTCGATCTCCATGTCGTTATCTCATTGAAGAGCCTCTAAACAAAGAATTAACTTATATCTCTCTCTAGTTAGTTAATAACCAAAGGCCCCAGAAATGGGGCCTTTTTTTTACACTTATGCTTATTTCTCATAACTCTTTTGACCTATCAGCAGTACTTAAAATTTTAATGTTTATTAAAACGACATGGTTAAAAAAGGAGAGATAATGATTAATCATTTAAAAAAAATATCATTTAGCTTAATAATATTTTTAAGCTTTACTAATTTAGCTTCAGCAGAAACAACAATGTCAGCTGAAGGACAATATATTTTCAATTCATTAGGATTTTATCTTGGGGGTGTTTTAGTTGCATTCATGGCTGCAGGTTTTTGTATGCTTGAAAGTGGACTGGTGACAACTAAAAGTGTTTCAACAATTGCAGCTAAGAATATAGGTAAGTTTGCAATTTGTTCATTAATATTTTTTTTCTGTGGTTACAATTTAGCTTACGGAATTCCTGAAGGTGGGTTTATTGGATCATTCTCAATGTGGAGTGATGCTTCTGAACTTTCAACTGGTTACTCAGATTATTCAGATTGGTTTTTCCAAACAATGTTTGTTTGTGCAACTGCATCAATTGTATCTGGTGCTGTAGCAGAAAGAATTAAAATTTGGCCATTTTTTATTTTTGCGGCGATCATGGCTGGTATCATTTATCCTATTTCAATGGGTTGGCAGTGGGGTGGAGGCTGGTTAGCAACTTCAGGTTTCTCTGATTTTGCTGGTTCAACTTTAGTTCACGCATGTGGTGGGGCAGCTGCTTTAGCAGGTGTAATATTATTAGGTGCAAGGGAAGGAAGATTTAATAGAAAAGGTGAAACAAAATCTTTAGTACCATTTGCAGCATCTTCAATACCACTTGTTACATTAGGAACCTTTTTATTATGGTTTGGTTGGTTTGGATTTAATGGTTTCAGTCAACTTGCAATGGGAACGTTCGATGATGTAAATGCAATTAGTAAAATTGCGGTTAACACTCACTTAGCAGGAGCTGCTGGTACTGTTACTGCTGCAGTCGTTACAAGATTATTAGGTGGTAAAACAGATATCGTAATGATGCTTAACGGAGCATTAGCAGGTTTGGTTGCAATTACAGCAGAACCTTTAACTCCAAGTCCTGTGCTTGCAATTGCTATTGGAGCAGTTGGATCAATCATCATGTACTTTGGTACAAAGTTTTTAGAAAGCAAAAAAATTGATGATGTTGTAGGTGCAATTCCTGTTCATTTATTTGCTGGTATCTTTGGTACTTTAGTTGTGCCTTTAAGTAATGCGGATACAAATTTTGGAACTCAGTTAACAGGTGTAATTGCAGTATGTGCTTTTAGTTTCATACTTTCTTACATCACATTTAAAGTTCTAAAACAAACAATTGGTCTTAGAATTAGTTCTCAAGCTGAAAAACTTGGAACTGATGTTGCTGAAGTTGGTGTTAAAGCTTACGCAATAAGAGACTAAAATATCTCTCAATATATAACAATTAAAGGCTCCTTAGAAATAAGGGGCCTTTTTTTATTTTGAAATATCTTTTAATGTTTCTAGTACTTCTTTGGCGTGATCTTTTACTTTAACGTTTTCCCAGATTTTTAGGATTTTACCTTTTTTATCAATTAAAAAAGTTGTTCTATTTATTCCCATAAATTCACGTCCCATAAATTTTTTCTTACCCCAGACCTTGTATTTTTTTAATACTTTAATCTCTTCATCTGCGAGTAAATCAAATTTGATTTTGTATTTATCTCTAAATTTATCGTGACTTTTTAAGCTATCTTTTGAAATCCCGTATACTTCGCACTCTAGTTTTTTAAATTTTGCTAACAATTTATTGAAGTCATTAGTTTCAATTGTACATCCAGGTGTGTCATCTTTTGGGTAAAAATATAAAATTACATATTTTCCAAGTGAGTCTTTTAAAGAATATTTATCTTTTGAAGTTGATGGTATTACAAATGTTGGAGCTTTTGAGTTTATTTTTAATGTCATAATTTATTTTGTTCCCATAATTTTTTATAATCTATTAACGGTGATAAACCATAAATTGAATTAATATTAGTAAAATGTGCAGCTATTGCTGGCATAGGACTAATGCAAAGTTCCTTTTTATATATATCATGAAAAGGTTTTTCAAAAGGATAATGTTCAAACTCGCATGCACTAACAAATTTTTTGAAATGTTTATTAATTATTTTTTTACTAGTAAGGAATGTACATAAAGTTTCGTTAATTTTACGCCAATGATATTTGTTTCCTAACAAAATATTTGAATTCTCCATCTTGTTATATAAGTAAGGGTAATCTGCTGGGCACATTATAAGTTCAGTTCCTAGTTGAGTAGATATTCTTTCGTAAGCATATATCATTTCCTCAATAGCATCGGGCTTGTGGATATAATCATCCTCTACAAAATATACTAAATCCTCACAATTTTTACCTAAATTTAAAGATTGATTTATATTAGACATGTTTGAAATCTGGTTATTGGTAACAATTTTTCCCTGTTGATTTATTTTTTTAATATTCTTTTTATACTTATTTATATCCAGTTGAATTATTTCACTGTCAAAAAATTGATTATTTAA